>CAZVDA010000063.1:0-10486 GCA_964625365.1 uncultured Thiopseudomonas sp.
CCAAACGCCTTGAATACGGTTTCAATCTGGTGGTGGGTGTTGATGCCACGCAGGTTGTCGATGTGCAGGGTGATATTGGCGTGGTTGACAAAGCCCTGAAAGAACTCCTGAAACAAATCCACATCAAAACCGCCCACCAGCGCACGGGTGTAGGGTACATTGAACTGCAAGCCGGGACGGCCAGAAAAATCCAGCGCCACGCGGGACATGGCCTCGTCCATCACCACATAGGAGTGGCCATAACGGGTAATGCCCTTCTTGTCGCCGACCGCCTTGGCAAACGCCTGACCCAGAGTAATGCCGACATCTTCCACGGTGTGGTGATCGTCGATGTGCAGATCGCCCTTGCAGTGTACATCCAGATCAATCAGGCCGTGGCGGGCAATCTGGTCGAGCATGTGTTCCATAAAGGGCACGCCCATATCGAACTTGCCCTCGCCGGTGCCGTCCAGATTGATGGCGACTTTGACCTGGGTTTCCAGGGTGTTGCGCTCTACTGTTGCAGTACGCTGAGTCATTTTTGGCTCCATAAACAACGGGGCACAACCTTCGCCCGCAAACTCTCGAAAGGCGATATTATAAAGCAAGCCGTCACATAACCGCCACACAGGAGCACTCCATGCCGGTTTTTCTGGAACACGTCCAGCTGCCTGGCAGCCAGGACCGGACCGATATCGCAAAAATCTACGCCGAAGCCCCGGACTGGCTGCTGCCGCCCTACAGCAGTGCCGCAGACCTGCTGCAACATAACCTGGAACAGGGCAACCTGATCGCTGCCCGCTTTAACCAGCGCCTGCTGGGCGCAGCGATTCTGCACAAGGGCGATACCGAATGGCAGGTCAGCCACCTGTGCGTACGCGAAGTCACCCGCATGCGGGGCGTTGCCCGCCGTCTACTGAGCGAACTACAGCGCGAGGCGGCTGCCAACGGCGCCGGTCTGGTCATGCGGCTGCCAGCCGGCCAGCCCGAGCTGGAAAAGCTGGCCAGCCATCTTGGCGTGGCCTGGCGCCCGGACTAGCCCGCTTCACCCTGTTAGACTGCCGCGCATAACCAAAAGGAAGCCATTGTCATGAAATCTTTGAGCAAATTTCTGGGACTCAGCCTGCTGGGGCTGCTGATACTGGTAGTGGGAGCAGGCTTTGCCCTCACCCATCTGCTGGATCCCAACGATTACAAAGATGAAATACGCGGTCTGGTTCAGGATAAAACCGGCTACGACCTGCAAATTGACGGTCCTATCGGCTGGAGCCTGTTTCCCTGGCTGGGCCTTGAACTGACCGACACCCGTCTCGCGCTCCCTGACAGCGACCACGAACCTTTTGCCCGCGTCCGCCTGCTCGCACTGTCGGTGCAGGTGCTCCCGCTGTTGCAGCGTGAAATCCGCATGAGCGATATCCGCATCGAGGGACTCGACCTCAGTCTGGTGCGTGACAATAACGGCAAGGGCAACTGGGAAACCCGCGAAACGCCTGTCAGCGGGTCCACAACCAGCCCGTCGCCAACGCCACCGGCTGACGACAGCCCCATTCCCGCCATCAAACTGGAAATCGACAGCCTGATCGTCAACAGTGCCCGTCTGGACTACAGCGACGAACAAAGCGGCCAGCAGCTAACCCTGGAAAGCGTCCAGATCAGCACCGGCGCCATTAGCGACAAGCGCAACATTCCGCTCAAACTGTCCGGCTTTCTGGCCAGTAACCAGCCCCTGTTGCGCGCCCGCATGGAAATGTCTGCCAGTGTCTGGATGGATGGCGACAACCGGCAATACCGGCTGGACGGCCTGAAAATAGCCGGGGAAATCGCCGGCGAGCCCCTGAACAACAAATCCGCCAACATGTCTGCCAACGGCAACCTGCTGCTGGACCTGAAACAACAGCAACTGGCCTGGCAGCAGCTGAGATTCTCGGTCAACCAGCTCAAGGGCATGGGCGAACTGCAAATCGACAACCTGGACAGCAGTACCGACCTAAGCGGCCGTCTGTCTCTGGCCGCCTTCAGCCTGCGCGACTTTCTGCCCGGCATCGGCGTGGAACTGCCCGCCATGCAAAACAAAACCGCACTGGGCCACTTTGAGCTCAACAGCGAATTGCAGGGCAGTGCCGACCGCCTGATGCTGACCAATGCCACCCTGCGCCTGGACGACAGCACTCTCAAGGGCGAACTCGGCGTCAGCAGCCTGGCCAAGGGGCGCATCCGTTTGCACATGGCCGGCGACCGCCTCAATCTGGATCACTACCTGCCGCCCGCTACCAGCGAAAAATCGCCGGCCCCGGCCAGTTCAGGCGATAACGCCCCGACCCCAGCGGCCAGCACAACCGGCAATCCGTGGGATGACGGCGAACTGCTACCGGTCGCCCAGCTGGCAAACCTGGATCTGGATATCGCGCTGCAAATGCAACAGCTGACCCTTCAGCAAATGCCCTTCGAGCAAAGCAGCCTGCGCCTGCAGGCACGCAACGGCAAGCTGGACCTGCAGGAGTTCAAGGCCCGTCTGTTTGGCGGCAACCTCGACCTCAACGCCAGCCTCGACAGCCAGAGCAAACCGCCACGCCTGAGCTTCAACGCCAGGACCAGCCAGTTGCCCGTAGAAAAAGTCATGACCGCACTGGGTGAAGAAGCGCCAGTTACCGGCAAACTGCAACTGGACAGCAGGCTCACCACCAGCGGCAACAGCCAGCGCCAGTGGGTAAGCCGGCTTGACGGGCAATCCAGCTTCGAAATCCGTGACGGCACGCTGCCCGACTCCAACCTGGAACAGCAGCTATGCATGGGTATTGCCACCCTCAACCGCAAAAGCCTGAGCCAGGACTACAGCCGCAACAGCACCCCCTTTAACCAGCTGAACGGCAGCGCACGCTTCAACAAGGGCATTGCCAACACCCCCGATCTGCGCCTTGCCATTCCCGGCCTGCTGGTCAAGGGCAAGGGCGACCTGGATCTCAATAAAATGGCGCTGGACTACCGGCTGGGCATTATTCTCGAAGGCGACACCCGCCCGATGCCGGACCCGGCCTGTACCGTCAACAAGCGCTATGTCGGCCTCGAATGGCCGCTGCGCTGCAACGGCCCTCTGGCAGAAGCCGGCCAGAGCTGCCGCCTTGACCAGGACGGACTGGGCAAACTGGCCGGCAAGCTGGCCGGTGACAAGATCACTGAAAAGCTGGAAGAAAAGCTCAAGGACAAAGTCAGCCCCGACCTGAAGGACGCACTGAAAGGACTGCTTAAAAAGTGACCCCCGAACAGTTCGCCCCCGCCGTGCTGGCCTGGGCCGCCATGCACGGCCGCCACGACCTGCCCTGGCAGCAGGACGTGACGCCCTACCGGGTGTGGATTTCCGAAATCATGCTGCAGCAAACCCAGGTGGTTACGGTCATCGACTACTTTCAGCGTTTTATGCAGCGCTTTCCCGACCTGCCCAGCCTGGCCGCCGGTGAGCAGGACGAAGTGTTGCACCTGTGGACCGGACTGGGCTATTACAGCCGCGCCCGCAATCTGCACAAAACCGCCCGCCTGCTGGTAGAACAACATCACAGCCAGTTTCCGCGTTGCACAGAGCAACTGGCACAGCTACCCGGCATTGGCCGCAGCACCGCCGGAGCCATCGCCAGTCTGGGCATGGGCCTGCGTGCGCCCATTCTGGACGGCAATGTAAAACGGGTACTGGCCCGCTACAGCGCCCTGCGCGAGTACCCCGGCACCAGCGCCGCCATGCGCCAGCTGTGGCAACTGGCCGAGCAACTAACGCCTGCCGCCGAACAGGCCGGTGCCTATACCCAGGCGATGATGGATCTGGGTGCCACCCTCTGCACCCGCAGCAAACCGGACTGCAACCGCTGTCCGCTGCAACAAGGCTGCCAGGCCAAACTGTTGGGCCTGCAAAACGAGCTGCCGCTACCCCGCCCGAAAAAAGAACTTCCCGTGCAACACTGCCACATGCTGTTGCTGACCAACCACAAGGGCGAAATCCTGCTGCAACAGCGTCCGCAACAGGGATTGTGGGGCGGCCTGTACAGCCTGCCGCAGCTGGATGACATGAGCGCTCTGCCGGCTCTTCTGTCCAGCCTGCAATTGCAGGGCGAACCCCTGCAACAGCTATCGGCGCTGACCCATACCTTCAGCCATTTCCGCCTGCATATCCAGCCATGGCAACTCAACGTACAGCCTGCCGGCGTGGCCGAAATGGCACCGCACCCGCAGCTCTGGTATAACAGGCAACGTCCCCCATCCATCGGCCTGGCGGCTCCGGTCAAAAAACTGCTCAACCGCGCCCCGGCCTGATTCAAGGAGTAACCCATGACCCGTACCGTCCTGTGCCGTTTGCACAAAGAACAACTGCCCGGCCTGGCCAAACCGCCCTTTCCCGGTACCCGCGGCGAAGATCTTTACCAGAATGTCTCACAGAAAGCCTGGGACGAGTGGCAAACCCACCAGACCATGATCATCAACGAGCGCCACCTCAACATGATGGACGCCAAGGATCGCAAATACCTGATGGGTGAAATGGACAAGTTTTTTGCCGGCGAAGCCTTCGAGCAAGCCGAAGGCTATGTGCCGCCCAGCGAATAACATCCCTGCTGCTTGTCTGTCGCAAAACTCGGTTTTACCCGGTAACTCGATGGACAAACAAAAAGCTTGACAGCGCGTGGCAATGCTATAGAATGCCGCCCTGTTGCCCGGATAGCTCAGTCGGTAGAGCAGGGGATTGAAAATCCCCGTGTCGGCAGTTCGATTCTGTCTCCGGGCACCATATACAACCCCCAAGTACGCAAGTACTTGGGGGTTTTTCATTTACGGGATTTTCAATCCCCGTGCTACATCAACACACCGCCTTCCCCGGAGCACGCCATGGAACAATCAGGCATCCTGTACAGCTGGAACGACGACAAGGGTTTCGGTTTCATTCAGCCCGATCAGGGCGGCGCCCGTGTGTTTGTACATATTTCGGCCATGCGTGGCGCACAGCGCCCACAGCAGGGCAGCAAGGTTTTATTTGTCGCCGGCACCGATGCCAATGGCCGCTCCCGTGCCGAACACATGCGCGGAACCACGCTGGAACTGGATCGCCCGCAAATCCGGCGCAAGCCGCAACCGGCCCGCAGCAACCAGAAGGCCCCGGCAGCGGTGGCCCGGCGCAGCCCGCCGGACAACACCGGCATACGCGGTCTGATCTACAAGCTGCCGTTGCTGGTCGCCCTGCTGGCACTACCACTGGCTGGCGCATGGCAGATGTTTCTGGCAAGAACACCCTGGTTTCTACTGGCTTACCTGCTGGGCAGCCTGGCCATCGTAGTACTGTTCTGGTCAGACAAACGCCGCGCCCTGAAAGGTGACTGGCGCATTTCGGAAAGCAACTTGCACACCCTGGAACTGCTGGGCGGCTGGCCCGGAACGCTGGCGGCACAACAGCTGTTTCGCCACAAAACCCGCAAGGGCAGTTACCTGTTTACCCTGTGGCTGATCATCGTGCTGCACCAGTTGTTCTGGCTGGACAGGCTGCTGCTCAACGGACGTTTTGTCTGGCACTGGCTCGCGCCTGTGCTGGGTTGATCAACCCATTCAAGAGCCTGAAAAACAGGGGCTGTACCCGTATTTACGCAGCCAGTAATTACAGTAAAAACATAATTCCTGTACCATTCTGCGTTCTAATTACCCTTGCACACTCCCAACCGCGCCCTCAATAACCCGTTTACCTTTCTAATGAAATCCCTGTTCCGCATCCTGTTCCAGCAATACTGGAACCCTTATCTGGTGCTGGCCCTGGCCGGCATTCTCAGCGCCCTGTATTTCGCCCTGACCTCCACCGTATGGGCGGTGACCGGCGAATTTACCCGCCTCGGCGGTGACCTCCTGCTGCTACTCGGAATTGATGCCACCCAGTGGCAATACTTCCAGCTGGTCAAGCTGGGCGGCACCACCTGGACCCGGGCCGACGGCTGGATTGTGTGGGGCATGTTTGTCGGTGCCCTCTGCACGGTACTGTTGAGCAACAGTTTCAAAATCCGCCTGCCGCAGCAAAAACGCCGCTACCTGCAGGGCTTTATTGGCGGCATCATTGCCGGCTTTGGCGCACGCATGGCAATGGGCTGTAACCTGGCTGCTTTTTTCACCGGCGTGCCGCAATTTTCCCTGCACTCATGGATTTTTATTGTTGCCACCGGCATTGGCACCTACTTCGGTGCCAAACTAACCCGACAACACTGGTGGAAAGGCCGCCCCACCCTGACCGCCGGCGCAACCCGCCAACCCAAAGTTAAATCACGCATTATCCAGCCCTGGATGGGTGCAGCTCTGACCCTGGCCTATCTGGCGCTGGTAGCCGGCCTGTTTATAAGCGGGCAGCACCCACTGGCACTGGGCGCCCTGTTTGGCATGGGATTCGGCATCCTGATTGAACGTGGCCAGATCTGCTTTACCTCGGCATTTCGCGACCTCTATCTGGTCGGCCGCAGCCTGATGGCCAAGGCCATTATCCTTGGCATGGCGATCAGTTCGGTTGCCACCCTGCTGGCCATCCTGGCCTATGACCTGACGCCCATTACCCAGATTGCCGCACCCAGCACCCTGGTGGGCGGCGTCCTCTTCGGACTGGGTATTGTGATGGCCACCGGCTGCGAAACCGGCATGATGTACAGGCTGATGGAAGGGCAGGTGTTGTTTCTGCCGGTTTTTGCCGGCAACATCCTGGGAGCCACCTTGCTGGCCTGGTTCTGGGACGTGCCCGCCTTTTACAACCTGCTGGTGGCCCCCGGCACCAAGCTGAGCCTGTTGCAGCTGGCCGGTCCGATGGCAGCGCTGGCAGCCACGCTGGTCATGCTGGGCACGCTCTATGCGCTGACGCTGTACGCTGCCAAACGTCATCACCAAAAATTTGCACTGAAACAGGCCGAAAAACCATGAATAACGAACTGAAAGCCGACTTTACCCTTGATCTTCGTGGCGAATCCTGCCCCTATCCGGTCATCTACACCCTTGAAGCTCTGGAAGGCATGACCAAGGGCCAGTTGCTGCAGATCATTACCGACTGCCCTGGATCATTCCGCAATGTGCCGGAAGAGGCTGTCGCACACGGCTACCGCTTTGCCTGTGAGCCGGAAAAGATCGGCCAGGAATACTTTTTCCATATTTATGCCTGAGCCCATCCCCTCCAGGTATAAACACACGACCCGCCGGCCAGTTGCCGCTAGCTTTTATATTGAGACCTGATTCACAATAGCCGGCCTGTAACTTGCGCGGGGCTGTGCAGCCCCGGCTTCTGCATGTCTTGCGAAAGCGCCCTCAAACCGGCACCTGCCATACCGTTAGTATTAAAACGATATCATGGTGTTCTAATTGCTTCAATTGATATAAAATTTGTAATGTCTCCGACCGACGCCAGTATTGCACCATGAAACCGGATTTCCCTGCCCGCACCAGCGCTGTTTTTTTTGTAGCCATCAGCGTATTGCTCACGGGCTGTGCACTGCTGTTTCATTACGGCACCTTCAGCACGCCACTTCTGTTTATCCTGCCCATGCTGGCCGCCTTCGCCAGCAGCACCCTGCTGTTTGCCATACTGAACCTGCGCAGAAGCGCCGGACAGCACGAGCAGATCCACCTGCTCAACGAAAAAAAACAGCTGCAGCTCGCGCTCGACTCCGCAGGCGAATGCCTGTGGGAATGGCAGCTTGCCAACGGCAATACCAGCATCTATTTTTCAGCCCCTTACTGCGCCATGCTTGGTTACCAGCAGGAGGAGTTTGCCCACGACCAACAAGGCTGGCAGGCCATGCTGCACCCAGACGAGCGCGAGCATGTATACAGGCGCATCAACAAGCTGTTTGAAAGCAGCCAGGATCAGCCTTACGAAAACACCTACCGCATGCGGCACAAGGACGGCAGTTATCGCTGGATTCACTCACGCGGCCAGCTGTTTACCCGTAACGGCCAGCCCGAGCGTTTTATCGGCATTGCCGCCGACATCAGCGAGCAGCGCAATACGTCCGAGCGCCTGCGCCTGGCCAATGTGGTATTTGACAGCACCCACGAAGGCGTGTTGATTACGGACGCCAACAACATCGTAACCTTCGTCAACCCGGCGTTCAGCAGCATAACCGGCTATGCCAGCCATGAAATCGTTGGCCTCACCCCGCGCGTTCTCCAGTCAGGCCGTCACAGTAAAGAGTTTTACGCCGAAATGTGGCGCTCGCTGGACACCAAAGACAGCTGGACCGGCGAGATCTGGAACCGGCGTAAAAGCGGCGAGGTGCTGCCCCAGCTGCAGACCATTGCCCAGCTACGCGACGAGCACGGCCTGATTACCCACCGGGTCGCAGTTTTTTCCGATATTGCCCTGCTCAAGCACTCACAGTCCGAGCTAAGCTTTCTGGCCCACTATGATCCACTGACCAGCCTGCCCAACCGCACGCTACTACACGAGCACCTCAAGCTGTCGCTGCAGCGTACCCTCAAGGCTAAAAGCTGTGCAGCGCTGCTGGTCATTGATATCGACCACTTCAAGATCATCAACGAAAGCCTGGGGCACGCCAAGGGCGACGAACTGCTGAAACTGATTATTGCCCGCATCCAGCAGATCATCGACCCGCAAGACACCCTGAGCCGTTTTGGCGGCGACGAGTTTGCCCTGGTATGCGACAGCTGCAGCAGCAATATCCAGGCCGCCAACCTGGCAGAAAAAATTCTTTCCCTGTTCAAGTTGCCGTTTCTGGTCAACCAGCAGGATATTTTCATGACGGCCAGCATCGGCATCTGTCTCTATCCTGATATGGGCAACACCGCGGAAGAAATTTTCCGCAATGCCGAAACCGCACTGAGCCAGGCCAAGGCCGCCGGACGTGCCAGCTATGCGTTTTATAACAGTTCACTGACCGATGCCGCTGCCAAAAAACTGCGTATTGCCAACGAGCTGCGTGCCGCCATCGACGATAACCAGCTGGTGGTGCATTACCAGCCCGTCTACGACCTGAATGCCCGGCAGGTCATCGGCTGCGAAGCCCTGGTGCGCTGGCAGCACCCCGAGCAGGGACTGGTGATGCCTTTCGAGTTTATCCCGATTGCCGAAGAAACCGGCCTGATCAGCGCCATTGATACCTGGGTATTGCGCGAAGCCTGCCATCAGGCCCGCCAGTGGCTAGACCAGGGGCTGCAGCTCGAGTTTGTATCGGCGAATATTTCCAGCCGCCTGTTTGACCGTGGCGACATGCTAAAAACCTGCATGCATGCAGCTCTTGCCGACAGCGGCCTGCCGCCCGCCCTGCTTGAGCTGGAAATTACCGAAAGCTCAATGATGGACGATCCCGACCAGTCCATACAGCTGCTGCACAGCCTGCGTGAAACCGGTATACGCCTGGCCATTGATGATTTTGGCACCGGCTACTCGTCGCTGGGCCGGCTTAAGCATCTGCCGGTTGACAAGTTCAAGATCGACCGCGCCTTTGTCCAGAACCTTCCCGCCGAACAAAGCGATATCGCCATTATCAAGGCCATCATCGCGCTGGCCGAAAGCCTGCAATTGCTGGTGCAGGCCGAAGGGGTGGAAACCCCCGAACAGGCTGCCTTCCTGCAGGAAAATCGTTGCACACTGGCGCAGGGCTACCTTTACGGCAAGCCCATGCCGGCCGCCGAATTCCAGCCACTACTTGCATCCGCTCCTTAAAGCACAACAGAAATCGATAGCCATAAAAAAACCGGACCTGCATACAGATCCGGTTTTTATTACCTGCCCGATATTACTTTTTCGCAAAAGGCTCGGGAATGGGTGTGCTGTTGTTGGAAGGTGGCAGCATCGGCAACTGGAAGCCTGGCTGCTCGCCGGTCAGGGTTTTCAGAAATGCCGTGATCTTGGCAATTTCGTCCGTTTCCAGCTTGCGGCCCAGCTGCAGGCGTGCCATCACGTCAACCGCATCTTCCAGCTTCCAGTAAGCACCGTCGTGGAAGTACGGGTAGGTTAGTTCTACGTTGCGCAGAGTCGGCACCTTGAACTTGAAACGGTCAGTGTCTTCACCGCTCAGGCCAGCGACGCCTTCAGCAGGGTTCTTGGTGATGTACTCTTCGTACAGACCCATTTTCTGGAACGAGTTACCACCCACGTTGACGCCGTTGTGACAAGCGGTACAGCCGACACTCTTGAACAGGTTGTAGCCTTCCAGTTCGTAGGCAGTCAGAGCCTTGTCATCGCCCTTGAGCCACTGGTCAAAACGCGCGTTCGGAGTCACCAGGGTTTTCTCGAACTCGGCAATGGCATCGGTAATCTCGTTGATGGTGATCTTGTCCACCTTGTAGACATTCTTGATGGACTCAACATACTGCGGAATGGATTCGATCACACCAACCGCCAGATCATGGGTAAAGCCCATTTCCATCGGGTTGGCAATCGGACCACCTGCCTGCTCCTGCAGGTCACCGGCACGGCCGTCCCAGAACTGTGCCAGGTTGAGGCTGGAGTTCAGTACGGTTGGCGAGTTGATCGGGCCTTCCTGCCAGTTGTGGC
>CAZVDA010000064.1:0-10293 GCA_964625365.1 uncultured Thiopseudomonas sp.
GGTCCAGCTCTTGCAGCAGGTCGTTGGGGAATTCGATGTCGGCCTTGTCGATTTCGTCAATCAGCAGGATCACCCGCTCGTCGGCCTCAAAGGCTTCCCACAGCTTGCCCTTGACGATGTAGTTGCCGATGTCGTGCACCCGCCCGGAGTTGAGCTGGGAGTCGCGCAGGCGGCTGACCGCATCGTACTCGTACAGTCCCTGGTGGGCCTTGGTGGTGGACTTGATGTGCCAGGTGATCAGGCGAGCCCCTAAGGCGTCGGCCAGCTCTTCGGCGAGCATGGTTTTGCCGGTGCCCGGTTCGCCCTTGACCAGCAACGGGCGTTCGAGGGTGATGGCGGCGTTGACCGCCAGTTTCAGGTCGTCGGTGGCGACATAGGAAGAAGTACCAGTAAATTTCATGCGTGGCTCTTGTACTAAGGTTATGAGTTTTTCGGCGCTGCACAAGGCAGCCGCTTGTGGTTAGATGATGCGACTATAACAGCAAGCGATGCCTTGACGGGAACAGGTACTGCACAGTCTGGCCGGGGCCAGAGTAACTGCAGTCTAACGTGAAGCGTTCAGGCACCATTGGCTGACTATATAACCAAACGTGCAGCCATCCTGAACGAAGCCACAGGCCCCAAACACACCAAAGGCGCGGATTCTGTGTCTTCGCCACGCTCGCGCAGAATGACTGGAAATAACAGACAAATCCCCAAAAACACGGCCCTATTCAACTGAACATGCAACAAGAGGACAACGATCAATGGCCAATATTTACCGCAACAATGCCCAGAGCATAGGCAATACACCGCTGGTACAGATCAACCGCATTGCCCCCGCCGGCGTCAGCATTCTGGCAAAAGTCGAGTCGCGCAACCCTGCAGGCTCGGTCAAGTGCCGCATCGGCGCTGCCATGATCGAAGCCGCCGAACAAAGCGGCCAGCTCAAGCCGGGCGTGACCCTGGTAGAGCCTACCTCCGGCAATACCGGCATCGGGCTGGCATTTGTAGCAGCCGCCAAGGGCTACCGCCTGATCCTGACCATGCCGTCCTCGATGAGTCTGGAGCGGCGCAAGATCCTCAAGGCACTGGGTGCCGAACTGGTTCTCACCGAGCCGGCCAAAGGCATGAAGGGCGCCATCGCCAGGGCGGAGGAACTGGTCAGCGCCGATCCGCAGCAGTACATCATGCTGCAGCAGTTTGAAAATCCGGCCAACCCGGCCATCCATGAAAAAACCACCAGCCCGGAAATCTGGAACGACACCGACGGCGCCATTGACGTGCTGGTCAGCGGCGTGGGTACCGGCGGCACCCTGACCGGCATTGCCCGCTACATCAAGCAGACCTGCGGCAAGCCTATTGTCGCGGTAGCCGTGGAGCCAAGCGGCTCGCCAGTCATCAGCCAGGCCAGGGCCGGTGAAGCGCTGGCTCCCGCCCCCCATAAAATCCAGGGCATTGGCGCAGGCTTTGTGCCGGGCAACCTGGACCTGTCACTGGTGGACCGTGTAGAAAAAATCGACGACGAAGACGCCAGACAGATGGCACTGCGCCTGATGCGCGAAGAAGGCATTTTGTGCGGTATTTCCAGCGGAGCGGCCATGGCCGCTGCCGTGCGTCTGGCGCAGCAGCCCGAGATGCAGGGCAAAACCCTGGTGGTGATCCTGCCCGACTCCGGCGAGCGCTATCTGTCCAGCATGCTGTTTGACGGCCTGTTTACCGAGCAGGAACTGCAGCAGTAAGCCCGCAATCACAGGGGGTAGAGCGGATCTGCCCCCTGTGTTTATCCCTGCGCCAGCACTTCGCCCCTGCGCCAGAGAATCCACTGCCCCGGCTGATACCTGTGCCACTGTTCGTTGTCGGTCAGCGGCTCGGTCGCAATGACACTGACCACATCGTCCGGCGTGGTTTCTGCCTGAAAATTCACCGTCAGCTCGGCATCCTTGAGCGTAGCCGGCCCGAAGGGCGCACGGCGGGTGATGCAGGCCAGTTTGGTGGTGCAGTAGCTGAACAGCCAGTCGCCATTACTGAGCAGGCAGTTGAACACGCCCTTGCTGCGGTATTCATCGCAGGCCGCCACCAGCAGCGGCAGCAAGCCGTCTACATCCGGCATGCTGGCAAAGGCACCGCGCAGACGGTTCAGCAAATCACAAAATGCAGCCTCGCTGTCGGTATCGCCAACCGGCTGGTAAAAGCCGGGGGCCGGAGCAAAGTCCGCCAGCTGGCCGTTGTGGGCAAAACACCAGTACCGCCCCCACATTTCACGCACAAAAGGATGGGTATTGGCCAGGCTGACCGCCCCCACATTGGCCTGGCGAATATGACCGATCACCGCCGTGCTCTTGACCGGATAACGCTGCACCAGCCGCGCCACCTCGGAATCGGCACTGGCCTGCGGGTCCTGAAACAGGCGCAGGCCGCGCCCTTCATAAAAGCCGATGCCCCAGCCGTCACGGTGCGGGCCGGTCTCGCCACCACGGCGCATCAGGCCGGTAAAGCTGAAAACAATGTCGGTAGGCACATTGGCACTCATGCCCAGCAATTCGCACATGGCAGCTCCTTGACAGCTCCATCAGCCCCGCAGCGGCAGGGCTACAACCGGATTAACGCTCGGCAACCAGGTTTGGCGCCGCATCGCCCGCCGGCTTGCGTTGTTCCAGCAATTCGGTAAGGGTTGGTTCGCGCACAGCGGTCGCCTGCCGGTCGGGTTCTGCTTCATCCTGTGCAGCCCGGGCCTTCGCACGGCGCGGCTTGAGCCAGAAGAATTCGACCAGAAAACGCAGCAGGGCAAACGCCAGATAAACCGAAAAGGCCGCCGTGCCATACATCATGATGTCGGCCAGCGCCCGCCAGGCATCGTTATTGATCTTGAAGGCAATATCCATGGCAGCCATGGCAATCGACGGCACCCGCGCCGCGCCATTGGGATCAATCAGCGTGCTGCTGAACAGCAACACGGCAACCGCCACCCACAGCGGCTCGCGCAGGTAACGCCACATCCAGCGGGTAAAAAAAGTCCACACCCAGAAACAGCCCAGTGCCGCAACCAGGTACAGCAACCAGGCCAGTTCGTATTCGTTGGTAATCATGTCGGGCTCGGTGGTGATTCAAGGCGGCCATCATAAGGAATGGCCGGTCAAAGCTCAATCACAGCCGGCGCACAATCAGCAGCGCCGCCAGCAGGGCCAGTCCCAGCGACAGGATCAGCGGCGTCCAGCCCCAGTGCTGCCAGATCCAGCCCG
This sequence comes from uncultured Thiopseudomonas sp., assembly GCA_964625365.1. Classification (GTDB taxonomy): domain Bacteria; phylum Pseudomonadota; class Gammaproteobacteria; order Pseudomonadales; family Pseudomonadaceae; genus Thiopseudomonas. Next base: position 3,222 of record CAZVDA010000064.1, read on the forward strand.
TCACATACCCCAGCACGCTGGAGCCCAGATAATAGGCGCACAGGTATAGAGCCGACGCCTGCGCCCTGGCCTGCCCCGCCCGTTGTCCGACCAGCCCGCTGGCCACCGAGTGGGCCGCAAAAAAACCGGTGGTAAACAGCGCCAGTCCGGCCACCATCAACACCAGCCACGGCAACAGGCACAACAGCACGCCGGCCAGCATCAACAGCAGCGCCTGCTGCAGGACCACACCCGCACCCTGCCTGCCAACCCGCCGGCCGGCGGCTCCCGAACTCCAGATGCCCAGCAGATACACCATAAACAACATGCCGATCCAGGTGCTGGACAGGCTAAACGGCGGGATCGACAGGTAAAAACCGATGTAGTTGAACAGGGCAACAAAGCTGCCCATCAGCAAAAACGACAGCAAAAACAACAAACGCAGGTCAGCATTGGCCAGATGACGGGCAAAATTGCCCAGCAGGACGCCCGGTGACAGCGGCTGCGCCTGAAAGTGGCGCGAAGGCGGCAGCAACCAGACAAACAGCACACAGGCCAGCATGCCCAGACCGGCGATGCCGCCCAGAGCCAGTGTCCAGCCGCCCAGGTCGCTAAGCACTGCCGTCAGCAACCGGCCCAGCAAACCGCCCAGCGCAGTACCGCCGATATAAAGGCCCATGGCCACCGGCAGCGACGCCGGATCAAATTCTTCACCTATATAGGCCATGGCCAGCGCCGGCAGACCGCTCAGGGCGATGCCCAGCAGGGCACGCAACACCAACAGCAGATACCAGTCGCGCACCAGCGCCGTCGCCAGCCCCAGCCCGCACGCCAGCAGCAACGCTACTACCATCACCGGCTTGCGTCCCCAGCTCTCGCTCAGGGCACCGGAGACCAGCAAGCCTGCCGCCAGACCCAGGGTGCTTAACGAAAGCGCCAGACTGCTGCTGGCCGATGACACGCCAAAGGCTTCCGCCAGTTGCGGCAGCAACGGCTGCACACAGTACAGCAGGGCAAAGGTGGCAAAGCCGGCGCAAAACAGCGCCAGTACCGCACGGCGGTAACACGGCGTATCGCGCTGGATAAAGGAAGGGGTTTCAGGCACGGCCATGGTTTTCCTGCCGGTAAAAACCGTTAGCCTAGCAAATATTGACTGACAGCGGGGCACCGGACCGGCAACCCCGCTGCGGCAGGCTTACAGGCTGGAGTCAACCAGCTGCTGGGCCTCGGCCAGCAAACGCTGCAGGTGCGCCTCGCCCAGGAAGCTTTCGGCATAGATTTTATACAGTGCCTCGGTACCGCTGGGGCGGGCGGCAAACCAGCCGTTTTCGGTCATCACCTTGAGCCCGCCAATACCGGCACCGTTGCCGGGCGCGGCGGTCAGCACCTGCAGGATGGGCTCGCCAGCCAGCTCTTTCCGGGTGACCGATTCGGCGGTCAGGCGCTTGAAAGCGGCTTTCTGCTCGGTCGAGGCCGGGGCATCCACCCGGCGATACAGCGGCTGGCCGTGTTTTTTCTCCAGCTGGGCATAGTATTCCGACGGCAGCAAACCAGTCACCGCAGTAATCTCCGCCGCCAGCAGGCACAACACAATACCGTCCTTGTCGGTGGACCAGGCCTTGCCATCCAGTGTCAGCAGGCTGGCACCGGCGCTTTCCTCGCCGGCAAAGCCCAGCCAGCCGCCATGCAGACCGTCCACAAACCACTTGAAGCCCACCGGCACCTCGTACAGTTCACGGCCATGGCCGGCCACGATGCGGTCCACCATGGACGAAGTGACCAGCGTCTTGCCGATTTTCAGCGTACCCGGCCAGTGCTCACGGTGGGTCAGCAGGTAATCAATGCACACGCAGATAAAGTGGTTGGGGTTCATCAAGCCGGCGGCATCGACAATGCCGTGACGGTCGGCGTCGGGGTCATTGCCAAAAGCCAGGTCATAGTCCTGGCGGATGTTGAGCAGGTTGGCCATGGCATGGGGGCTGGAGCAGTCCATGCGGGTGCGGCCATCATGATCCGGCGGCATGAAGGCAAAGCTTTCATCAATATGGGGGTTGGTGACGGTCACGCCCAGGCTGCTGTCCTGCGCCAGCACCTGCCACACCGGCAGCGCGGTGCCGCCCATGGGATCAGCGCCCAGCTTGAGGCCGGCACGACGAATGGCTGCCAGGTTGATCACCTTGTCCAGATCAGCCACATATTCCTGCACAAAGTCGTGGCTACCGGACTGCTGCAGCGCCTCTTTCAGCGGCAACTGCCGTACATCACGGCAACCATTCTGCAGATAGCGGTTGGCACGCTGCTGCATCCAGTCCGTAACGTCGGTATCGGCAGGGCCGCCATTGGGCGGGTTGTACTTGATGCCGCCGTCTTCGGGCGGGTTGTGCGACGGGGTAATAATCAGGCCGTCGGCCAGCCCCTCGCTGCGGTTTGCGTTGTAATTGAGGATGGCGCGGCTGACCAGCGGCGTGGCGGTCACCACGTCGTCTTTTGACAGGCGCACATCCACGCCATTGGCCACCAGCACCTGAACCACGGTTTGCCAGGCCGGCAGGGATGCGGCATGGGTATCGCGACCCACAAACAGTGGTCCGTCAATACCGGCCTGCTTGCGGTAGTCCACCACCGCCTGGGCAATCGCCAGCAGGTGCGGACAGTTGAACGTCCCCTTGAGCGGTGAGCCACGGTGGCCAGAGGTGCCGAACGCCACCCGCTGCGCCGGGTTGTTTGCATCTACGGGAGTTCCGGCATAGGCCGCTACCAGTTCTTGCTGCATCTGTATTCCTCCGTAAAACCTGATCAAACCGGCGGCTGCGCCGCCATACCGTCCGCCACTATAGCCGCAACGCTGACCTTCGTCATTGACCCATGCCGCAAGCATGGCCGAATAGTGGCCTGCTGCTATACTGGCCGCTCCATTTTTGCTTTAACAAGGAGCGTCCCATGCGTAAAAGTCTTATTGCAGCCAGCCTGTGTCTGACTGCTAGCCTGGCACAGGCAGACACCATCAGCTGCGTACTGGAAAACAACAGGGTCATGACCCTTGGCAACCTGGGCAGCTCGCCCGTTTACAGTTACGGCCCTGCCGGAAAAATCGAACTCACCCTGCCCACGGGTGCTGCCAACAGCGGGGTGTACAAAGGCAGTGAAATGTTTTCCGGCGGTGGTTCTGCGTACCTGGCCTTTACCAACGGCAACTACACCTATGCAGCCTATACCGGAATCGGCCGGGGCTGGGAATTTACCGGCCTGAAAGTTTACAAAGGCAGTGAAATCATCATGGAACGTCAATGCAAGGATACTGATGCCTTGCTCGGGCTGGATCCCGACCGGATCAATGCACCGGAAGGCGAGCTACCTTACTAAGCTGCATTCACAGACGTTTAGCGGTCGCTGCTGATCATGAATACCCGCTTAATGGTCGCTACCGCCACTAAACACCAGCCTGCGTCGGCCGTGTCGAAAGGCCAACAGTTCGCTGTCGCAAAAATCATGGCTGTTTTCAAGGTTGCCTTGCCTGTCAGGATGCTTGTCAGCAGGTATTCCAGACTGCTGTCGCGTTGCTACTGATAGCGCTGCCTTCATCCCCGATCCCTGCATTCAAGGTGCCTGAAACGAGTCAGGGGCAGGCTCCTGCTCCACCCGCTTCAATTTCTCGGCATCACGGGTAGCCTCGGGGCCGTCAGGCCCGTACAACTGCTGTAGTTTGACGGCAGCCAGCGGGTGGCCGCCCTGCAGGGCCAGTTCCAGCCATTCGGCGGCCTGTTGCGGGTTGGCAGGCTGTTGCAGGCTGTCTTCCAGAGCAATCACGCCCAGCTGGTAGGCCGATCGGGTATCGCCGGCGCGGGCGGCCAGGCCCAGCAGACGGATGCCTTCGTTGCGGGCGCCCATGCCTTGCCCCTTGTGCAGCAGCAAGTGGCCGTAAAAGGCGCGGGCAGCCACATCCTCAAAGGCGGCCATGCGGGCAAACTGGCCCTGCATCCACTCCCAGATTTTCGGGTTTTCCACCGCCCAGCGCTGGTTAAACAGCTGCCGGGCAAACCAGTAGGTCAGTTTGGCCCGCCATTTCCACCAGAACATGGTTCAGCCTCCGGATAATCAAATGCAAAAACGCGCAGCACTTCCTGCGCGTGCCAGCCCCGTTGCTCGGCCCCGGCAAGCACCGAAGGCAGTACGCCAAGGACTTGCAGATGCTGAAAAAAACCGGCCCGCGGCAGGTTGCTGTCAGTCTGGCTGATAACCAGTGCACTGCGTAGCGGCCAGCCACGGGCAGCGTCCTGCCCGGCCAGTTCTTCAGTAAAAGAGCCAACCGCTGCATTTTGGGTGCCGGCAAAGGCAGGCTTTCCAGTAGCTGGCGATAGGTCAGCGTCTGCCGGTTGCCGCGTGCTGCACGCAGGCGTTCCAGCAACAGCGCTTTCAATGGAGCTGACGCCACGGATCAGGCATCCCAGGCCGGTACATCGAAAATGCGGCCCAGGGAGCGCAACAGCACCGCACTGGGCTCGCGCTCGCCGGCTTCAATCATTTGCAGGTAAGACGGGCTGATTCCGGCCTCTCGCGCCAGGGCTTCGAGGGTCATGCTGCGCGCCTCGCGCAAACCGCGCAAGCGACTTAATGACACAGCCGCATTGCTGTCGGCGGCGACCTGCTTGCGTCCCTGCGGGTCACGGCCGGCTTCAGCCAGCAATTGCTGGTAGTCAGCCCAGCCAAGCACGGCATAATCCGGCTCGCCCTGTTTCCAGATAACCTGTACGTCCAAGGTAACTCTCCTCAGGATTTGGCGCGGGGCGCGTGCGCCCCGGCCTGCTGCCTAGTTGCCGGATTCCTCGGAGAGGGCTTCTTCCAGTGCGGCTGCGGCGGCTTCTGCCGCTTTTTCAGCCAGGGCAGCCGCTTCTGTTGCTGCCTTCACCGTCTTGCCGGCAATTTCTCCGGCAGCTGTGCCTGCAGCCACCGCAGCGTCTTCCAGCGTGTCGGCCGCAGATGCGCCAGCAGCTTCATCACCAACAATGGCCAGCAACTCAACCTCGAACAGCAGGGTCGAGTTGGCAGGAATGGCAGGCGTCGGACTGGTCGGACCATAGGCCAGCTGGCTGGGCACAAAGAGTTTGTATTTCTCGCCCACACTCATCAGCTGCAGCGCCTCGACCCAACCGGGGATGACCGCCATAACGGGAAACTCGACCGGCTCTCCCCGCTCCACCGAGCTGTCAAATACGCTGCCGTCAATCAGGGTGCCTGTATAGTGAACCCGCACGGTATCCGTCGCCTTGGGACGCTTGCCATCAGCCTTGACCAGAACCTCGTACTGCAGGCCGGATTCGGTTACCACCACGCCGTCACGCTTGGCGTTTTCTTCCAGAAAGGCTTTGCCGGCCTTCGCGGTCGCATCATTGAGTGCGTTGGCTTTTTCTGCCTCGCGTTCCTGGACAAAAATAAAGGCTGCCTCCAGCTCCTCTTCAGTCAGGCGCTGTTTGCCGGCCAGCGCATCGGCCATGCCGGCCGCCACGGCTTGCGGGCTAATGCCGTCAATACCGTCATCCTTGATGTTTTTGCCCATGCCCAGGCCAATGCCGTAGGACACCTTTTGCGCCGGCGTCTTCAGCTCTACCTTGTCGGTGTCAGCCTTGTTGTCACAGCCAGCCAGGGTCAGGGTTGCCACGGCCACCACGGCGGCCAGATGTTTCAGCTTCATGGAGTTGTCCTTGTTGTCAGGTGAAAAATGAAAGGTTTGCAAGCTTAGCAGCACAGTGCCGGGCAAACCATAGTCTTTACGGGCAGTGTGAAAGCGCCTTGCCGGCAAGGTTCCCCGCCAGTGGGCAAATGGACGCCGCCGGCTTGACCTTGCCATGGTGGTAAGCTTTATCCTTGCCCGCACTGTCTGTAGCAAACCGGAGACTGTCATGTCCAGCACTACCTCTTTTGAAATTCCCGTCAAAGGCATGACCTGCGCCTCCTGCGTGGGCCGTATCGAGCGCGAGCTAGCCGCCATGCCGGGCGTTAGCGCGGTGAATGTCAACCTCGCCACCGGCAAAGCGCAGGTCAGTTACGGCGAGCCACAAACCGCCGCCAGTCTGGTCAGCGCCATTGAAACTCTGGGCTTTGAGCCACAACCGCAACAGGCCGAACTGGGCATCAAAGGCATGACCTGCGCTTCCTGCGTCGGACGGGTGGAAAAGCAGATTGCTGCCTTTGCCGGCGTAATCAGCGCCGAGGTCAATCTGGCCACGGGCAAGGCACGTATTGAACACGCTGGCACAGACATAGCTGCCCTGGCCGCCATGCTGACGGAAAACGGCTATCCGGCAGAGCGCACTGACGATGCGCCCGTCACCCAACAAACCGACCCGGGCGAGCAATTTACGGAAACCGTTGCCAGCCTGAAAAAGTCGTTGATTGTGGCTTTTGCACTGGCCATTCCGCTATTCATTCTGGAAATGGGCGGCCATGTGTTTCCTGCGTTCCATGACTGGCTGCATGCGCTGATTGGCCAGAAAACCAGCTGGATTATTCAGGCGGCGCTGGCGACGGGCGTGTTCTTTGGTCCGGGCTGGCCGCTGATTAAGGCCGGTGTGCGCGGCCTGATTCGCTGGCAGCCGGACATGAATGCACTGGTGGCGCTGGGCACAGGCTCGGCTTTCAGTTACTCGCTGGTGGCCACCTTCCTGCCCGGTCTGTTGCCGGAAGGCACGGTCAACGTCTATTACGAGGCTGTCGGCGTAATTATCGCGCTGATCCTGCTCGGGCGTTATATGGAGAACAAGGCCAAGAGCAACACCTCCGAAGCGATTCAGGGGCTGCTCAAATTACAGGTCAAAACCGCCCGCACCGTTACCTGCTGCGGCAAGGCCAAGGATGTGCCGATTGAGGAAGTCACCGTTGGCAAGACGCTGGAAATCCGCCCCGGCGAGCGTATTCCTCTGGATGGCGTGGTCACTTCCGGCGACAGCTATGTCGATGAATCGATGATCAATGGCGAGCCGGTACCGGTGCAAAAAACCGCAGGCAGCCCGCTGGTTGGCGGCACCATCAACCAGACCGGCGTGCTGCGCATGGAAGTGCAGAAAATCGGTGGCGATACCTTGCTGGCACAAATCAT
>CAZVDA010000065.1:0-10185 GCA_964625365.1 uncultured Thiopseudomonas sp.
TGTGTGGCTCAAGGGCGTTTTGCGCGTAAGGCAGTGCGGGCAATTCAAAGGCCATGGGGATTCTCCAGTTATTACATGCAAGGCTGTAAAGGTGATTTATCAGGCGTGTGTTTGCCTGTTTTTGTGTGGGAATGCCACCCGGGCGGCACCCCCCTGACTGCCAAATACTACCATAAAGCGGCCGGCTTGCCATGTATCGGCCCACAGGCCGAACGGCTGCACACAAAAAACCCGGCGCTGAAACAGGCCGGGTTTTTAGTCAGTCGCTGGCGTGTGTTACAGGCCGGACATGGTTTTGATGGCGTTCATCAGCTCTTCGTCGGAGCAATCGCCGCAGGTACCGCCCGGAGGCATGGCACCCTTACCAGCCTTGGCCACGGCCAGCAGGCCGTCAAGACCGCCAGACACCTCGGCACGGGCCGCCCAGGCCGGCTTGTCGCCGGTTACCGGCGCCTCCAGCAGGCCAGTGGCATGGCAGACGCCGCAGGACTTGGCAACGATGTCGTCACCGCTACGGGCAGCGCCACCTGCAGCAACAGGGGCCGCACCGCCGGCAGCCGCCGCAGCACATTCCTGGCCCTCGATGCAGACCTCGCCAACCGGCTTGAGGCGTGCAGCTACGTCATCGCTGGCTGCCTGGGCAGACGCGCCCGCCATTACAAACAGTGCAGTTGCCTGGGCAACCAGGGCTTTTTTGATCAGGTTCACGGAGTACCCTCTTTTGCTTTTGTGTTGGAAGTTGCGACATGCCTTGCGGCCATGGCAGCCCAAGCTGCAGCAAAGCCTGACATCCTGCCCGCACAGCCTGCTGTGCCCGGCAAATTGGCGTTAGTATAACCAGTCGGCGGATGATGTGAAACAGCTAGCGCACGGCAAGCCTCGATAACACAAACACGCCACAGCCCGCCGGCCACCTTTAAAAATGATAACTGCGTGCCACCCGCCGCACACCGGACAACAGAGTGTAGGCAATGGTGTCGGCATGCCGGGCTACCAGCTCGACCGGCAGGGTGTTGCCCCACAGCTCGACCCTGCTGCCCACGCCAGCATGCGGCAGCGCCGACAGGTCAACCGTCAGCATGTCCATGGACACCCGCCCGGCCAGACAGGCCAGCTGGCCGTCTACCCGCACCGGCGTACCGTCCACCGCATGCCTTGGGTAACCGTCGGCATAGCCCATGGCCACCACGCCGATACGGGTCGGCTTCTGTGCAATAAAACGCGCGCCATAACCCACCGCCTCGCCCGCCGGCAGCTCGCGCACCGCAATCACCCTTGACTCCAATGTCATCACAGGCCGCAACTGGCCGCCCATGGCATGCTCGCCCGGCAGCGGGTTGCTGCCGTACAGCATGATGCCGGGACGTGTCCAGTCGCTGGCCATTTCCGGCCAGGCCATGACCGCTGCCGAATTGCTCAGGCTGCGCAAACCGGTCAGCCCTCGGGTGGCATCATTAAATTGCTGCAACTGGTCCAGCGTGGCCGTGCTGCCCGGCTCATCGGCACGGGCCAGATGGGTCACCATGACAATGTCGGCCACATTGGCACAGGCCCGCAGGCGCCGCCACGCAGCCGCATAGTCATGCGGAAAAAAGCCGACCCGGTGCATGCCCGAATCCAGTTTCAGCCAGCAGTCCAGCGGTTTTGACAGGCGCGCCTGCTCCAGTGCATCCAGTTGCCAGGCGGCATGAATGACCGGCCACAGGTCATGTTCGGCACACAGCTCCAGTTCATCGGCATGAAAAAAGCCTTCCAGCAGCAGGATCGGCTGGCGGATGCCCGCCTCGCGCAGTTCCAGCGCTTCCTCAATGCAGGCCACCGCCATGCCGTCCGCCTCTGCCGCCAGCGCCTGGGCGCAGCGTACCGCGCCATGCCCGTAAGCATCCGCCTTGACTACCGCCAGGGCCGCACAGCCACTCAGCGAGCGGGCCAAACGGTAATTGTGCAACAACGCAGACAGATCAATGACAGCCCGTGCCGGACGCATAGCATTTTCCTTAGATCAAAAGGCAACTTATGAGTGAAGGTAGCGGAACATGTCCAGCCCCTCGCCGCTGATGGCGGGCGGCTGCCCTGCCATCAGGTCTGCCAGGTAACGGCCGGCACCACAGGCCATGGTCCAGCCCAGCGTGGTATGTCCCAGATTCAAAAACAGGTTGGTATAAGAAGTGGCGCCCAGTACCGGCACGCTGTCGGGCGTGGCATGGCGCAGGCCGCTCCAGAATTCGGCCTGCGCACAATCGCCGGCCTGCGGAAACAGCAGGCCGGCTACTTTTTCCAGTGTCTGGCGGCGGCGCGGATTCAGGCTGCGGTCTTCGCCGGCCAGCTCGGCCATGCCACCCACCCGCATGCGCCCGCCCAGACGGGTTAGCGCCACCTTCCAGGTTTCATCCAGCACGGTTGAGCGCGGCGCGGCACCGGCACCCCTGATTGCATAGGTCAACGAATAGCCTTTCAGCGGATACAGCGGCACATCAATACCCAGCTGGTTAAGCAATGGCCGCGCTGCGGTACCCAGCGCCAGCACATAGTAGTCGGCACGCTGTAGCTGGCCATTGATGCGCACGCCCTGCACACGATCACCTTCGGACAGCAGCGCCTGCACTTCGCTGGCAAAACAGAATTCAACACCGATCTGACGCGCCAGTTCGGCCAGCCGGCAGGTAAATAGATAGCAATCGCCGGTCTGGTCGCCCGGCAGGTACAGACCACCGGTCAACTGGTCACGCACTGCGTGCAGGGCCGGCTCGACTTCATGCAGCTCGTCCGGCATCAGCAGCCGGTGGGGCACGCCACTGTCCGCCAGCACCTGCATATCGGCTGCGGCGGCATCCAGCTGTTGCTGGCTGCGAAAGATCTGGGTAGTGCCCAGCTGGCCGTCATCGTACTCCAGGCCGGTTTCGCGGCGCAGCGCGTCCAGGCAATCGCGGCTGTATTCAGCCACGCGCAGCATGCGCTCCTTGTTGACCGCATAGCGCGCCGCCGTGCAATTGCGCAACGTCAGCCACAACCATTGGTATTGTCGCCAGTCAGCGCCCAGCCGGATGGCCAGCGGTGCATCCCGCTGCAGCAACCATTGCATGGCCTTGAGCGGAATCCCGGGCGCAGCCCAGGGGGTGGCATAGCCCGGCGACACCTGCCCGGCGTTGGCAAAGCTGGTTTCCAGGCCCACATCCGGCTGGCGGTCAACCACAGTTACCTCGAACCCGTTCCGGCACAAATAATAAGCCGTGGACACGCCTATGACGCCCGCCCCCAAAACCAGAACTTTCATTGCTGTTACCCGTCAGACCACCCGAAAAACCGGCCATCGCCGCAAAGGCCACAGTGTAACGCCAAACTCCCGCTGTTTGTAAAAGCTGTACGGTCCGTTTTGGCAGGCAACAAAAAAGCCCGCAACAGGTGCGGGCTTTTCGGGACAGGCAACCAATTACTTGATTTTGCCTTCCTTGTAGATCACGTGCTTGCGGACAACTGGATCATATTTCTTGATTTCCAGTTTTTCCGGAGTAGTACGCTTGTTCTTGTCGGTGGTATAGAAGTGGCCTGTACCAGCGCTAGAAATCAGACGAATCAAATCACGCATGAGACTGCTCCTTAGAACTTGACGCCACGAGCACGCAGCTCGGACAGAACGGTGTCGATACCACGCTTGTCGATGATGCGCATGCCTTTGGCAGAAACGCGCAGACGTACAAAACGCTTCTCGGACTCAACCCAGAAACGATGGTACTGCAAGTTTGGCAGGAAACGGCGACGGGTTTTGTTGTTGGCGTGGGAAACGTTGTTCCCGGTAACCGGACCCTTACCGGTTACTTGACAAACTTTTGACATGCCTCAGCCCTCTAGAACCACATGCCCAACCCGGCATGGGTTGGCTGTTGAAAACTTGATTATTTGTAAGCCATTGAGAAACAAGACGCTCAATGAAACTTTTGCTTCTACGGAGCCGCTTGTCGGCGCGTGCTGCACTCTGCAGGTACGCACAAACACAGACCGGGTCCGGAACGAAGTCGCACTTTATAGCAAAAAACCCCGGCAACGGCAAGCGCAACCGAGATTTTTAAATCCTACATCCAGCCATATTCCACCATCGACAGGGGTTCGCCGTCACCTACAATAAAATGATCCAGAATGCGCACATCGATCAACGCCAGTGCGTCCTTGAGCCGCTCGGTCAGCATGCGGTCGGCCTGGCTCGGCTCCGACACGCCCGACGGATGGTTATGGCTAAGGATGAGGGCTGCCGCATTATGCGCCAGCGCCCGCTTGACCACCTGCCTCGGATACACACTGGCACCGTCGATGGTGCCGTAAAACAAGGGCTCGAATGCCAGCACCCGGTGCTTGGTATCCAGAAACAGGCAGGCGAACACCTCGTGCGGCTGGTGGCGCAACTGCGCCTTGAGAAAATTGCGCACCGCCTGCGGGCTTTCCAGCGCCGACTCGCGCTTGATGGTTGCTTCCAGGTGACGGCGCCCCATTTCCAGCACCGCCTGTAACTGGGCAAACTTGGCCGGCCCCAGCCCGGCATGGCGGGTAAACTCATCCTGCCCCGCCTCCAGCAGCTGGCGCAGGCCGCCAAAGTCGCCCAGCAGGCGGCGCGCCAGCTCGACAGCGCTGCAGCCGCGGATTCCGGTACGTAAAAAAATGGCGAGTAATTCGGCGTCGGACAGGGCGGCCGCACCCAGATTAAGCAGTTTTTCCCGTGGACGTTCCTGCTCGGGCCATAATCGAATGCTCATGGCATTACCTCCTTGTAGTGGTCTGGCAAACAGTTGCCGGCTTCCTTGCAAACAGCGCGGGGGCAGGCTGCTCCCGCCTGTGCGCTTGTGCTATCTTAATGCAGATTTTGTATTTTACCAGCCACATTTACCAGGACACTTTTTCCATGCAACGTCTGGCCAGCAAGCGCATCATTCTCGGTATTGGCGGCGGCATCGCAGCCTACAAGGGCGCCGAACTGGTACGCCGCCTCAAGGACCATGGCGCGGACGTGCGTGTAGTCATGACCCGCAGCGCCCGCGAGTTCATAACCCCGCTGACCCTGCAGGCACTGTCCGGCCATCCGGTGCATCTGGATCTGCTCGACCCTGCCGCCGAAGCGGCCATGGGCCACATCGAACTGGCGCGCTGGGCCGATCTGGTACTGGTGGCTCCCGCCACCGCCGAAATCATCGCCCGGTTGGCCCAGGGCAATGCCAATGACCTGCTCACCACGCTGGTGCTAGCCACCGATGCACCTGTCGCACTGGCACCGGCTATGAATCAGGCCATGTGGCGCGATGCGGCCACGCAGCACAACGCCGCCACATTACAGCAGCGCGGCGTGCGCCTGTTCGGCCCCGCCGCCGGCAGCCAGGCCTGTGGTGATGTCGGCCCAGGCCGCATGCTGGAGCCGGATCAGCTGGCGCTCTATGCTGCCGAGTGTTTCGAACGCCAGCTGCTGACCGGCAAGCATGTACTGATTACCGCAGGTCCGACCCGCGAAGCCATCGACCCGGTGCGCTACATCACCAACCACAGCTCCGGCAAAATGGGCTATGCACTGGCCCGCGCCGCCGCCGAAGCCGGTGCCCGCGTAACCCTGGTCAGCGGCCCCGTCCAGCTGCCCACCCCGGAACGGGTAGAGCGCATCAATGTCACCAGCGCCCGCGAAATGCTGCTGGCCTGCGAGTCGGCCATGCCCTGCGACATCCTGATTGCGGCGGCCGCCGTGGCCGATTTCCGCCCCGATACCCCAGCCGACCACAAGCTGAAAAAAGACCCCGGCAGCGACGACGGCATGGTGCTACGCCTGGTGCGCAACCCCGACATTCTGGCCTCGCTGGCCCAGCGCAACGACCGCCCGTTCAGCGTCGGCTTTGCCGCCGAAACCCAGAACATCCTCGACTATGCCGCCCGCAAGCTGCGCGATAAAAATCTCGACCTGATCGTTGCCAACGACGTATCCAGCTCCAGTATCGGCTTTGACAGCGAAGACAACGCCGTCACCGTCATCGACCGCACGCACCGGCAAAGCCACTTCGCCCAGACCAGCAAAAGCAAGCTGGCCGTCCAGCTGATCGAGCTGATCCACCACTATCTGCACAGGGACGACCTCTGACATGCATTCAATCCAAACCCGCATCCTTGACCCACGCCTGGGCAGCGACTTCCCGCTGCCCGACTATGCGACCCCAGGCTCGGCTGGCCTTGACCTGCGCGCCATGCTGCAGGACGCCACCACCCTGCAACCGGGCGAAACCCTGCTGATCCCCACCGGGCTGGCCATCTATATTGAAGATCCGGGGCTGGCTGCCATGATCCTGCCCCGCTCCGGGCTGGGCCACAAGCACGGCATCGTGCTGGGTAACCTGGTGGGACTTATTGACTCGGACTACCAGGGCGAGCTGATGGTGTCCTGCTGGAACAGGGGCCAGACGCCCTTCACCATCGAACCCGGCGAACGCATCGCTCAGCTGATACTGGTGCCGGTGGTGCAGGCAAGGCTGCAACTGGTCAGCGAATTTGCCGCCACCGAGCGTGGCAGTGGCGGCTTTGGCCACACCGGCAAACAATAACAACAGGAGCCAGGAGGCTGCATGAAACTGAAAAAGAAACCTGCCAAAAACCAGGAAAGCAAGCCTGCCGCCCCCCGCGCCAGGCGCTCCATAGCGCCGCTGGCGGCCGCTCTGCTGCCGGTGGTGCTGGGTCTGGTCGCCATGCTGGCGGTGCTGTTCCAGTTGCACCAGTCCAGCGCCACGCAGCAAACCCGCGAGCAAGTCACCCGGCTCCACGCGGCTTACAGCCAGCAGCTGGACATGCTGACCGGCCTGATCGACACCAACATTCACGCCCTCGCAGAAGGCAGCCTGCTAAAAGAAGCCATGCTGCAGCAGGACAGCGAAACTCTGGCCCGCTTTGAAAAAGAATGGTCACAGCGCGCCTATATCCATGAAATTGTCATCGAGGCAACAGGTCTGGAGCGTCCCCGTGAAGGCTTGAGCTTTGCGGCGCTGGACCATCTGGGCCAGGCCGCTACCAACCAGCCGGCCAGCCTCGAATATGTGGCCGCACAGGGCAAAAACCTGTTTTATCAGGCCGTACCGGTCATCCACCCGCAACAGTCCAGGGTCATCGGCACCCTGCTGGCCGTGTATGACGCCGACGCCCTGCTGGGCATCCTGACCAGCCCGAAGCTGCATGAAGGCTGGCAGGTACGCCTGCTGCAACAACTGCCCAGGGCACCACAGCTGCAGCTGTACCACGCCGGCCCCGGCCTGCAATCCGGCATGCCGGAAACCTTCCGCTTGTCCCACCCCAACTGGGTGCTGGAAATCGGTATCGACAGTCCCGGCCTGCTCGACAGTCCCTGGCTGATCCAGTACCTGAGCCTGCCCCTGCTGTTGCTGCTTAGCGGCTGTGCCGGCCTGTTCCTGCTGCAAACCCGCTACAGCAAGCAACTGGCTAGCGACACCGCCAACCTGATGCAGGCCATCACCACCGGCAAGCCACAGGGGCTGGCCCTGCTGGGCAACCGCCAGCTGCAAACCCTGGCAGAGCCGCTGCTCAAGCTGCTGCAAAAAGCCAGCCGCCCCGCAGCACCGGCCGCACAGCCGGCAGCCGCCCCGGTTCGGGAAGCGGCTCCGGTCGCTACCCAGGGTCCGGTCAAAGCCTTTGGCCTGGATGATGCACTTGAGATCGACATTCTGGACATGGTGCTGGACGAAGACGCCATGCAGGAAAGCTTCATCGACGACGCCCCGCTCGGCGCCACCGGCGACCCTTCCCTGGTGGTTCCCGACATTTTCCGCGCTTACGATATTCGCGGCATAGTCGGCACCAACCTGGACGAAAACACTGCCTACTGGATTGGCCGTGCCGCAGGCAGCGAGAGCATTGCACAGGGCGAGGCACGGGTCGTCACCGGCCGCGACGGCCGTCTGTCCAGTCCGGCACTGCTCGAAGCCCTGGTTCGCGGCCTGACCGAATCCGGCTGTACCGTGCTCGACCTGGGCATGGTGCCCACACCGGTGGTCTATTTTGGCACCCACCAGCTTGAGGCCACCTCCGGCATCATGGTCACCGGCAGCCACAATCCCGCCGACTACAACGGTTTCAAGGTGGTGATTGCCGGCGAAACCCTGGCCAACGAACGCATTACCGCCCTGTACCAGCGCATTGCCGGCGGCGATCTGCTCAATGCACCCGGTAGCGTCCAGCAAATCGAACTGCTTGAGCAGTACATTGACTACATCACCGACGATGTGGCCGTGGCCAACCCGCTCAAGGTAGTCATCGACTGTGGCAACGGTGTTGCCGGTGTAGTTGCACCACGCCTGCTGGAAAGCATCGGCTGCAACGTCGTACCGCTGTACTGCAACGTTGACGGCAACTTCCCCAACCACCACCCCGACCCCGGCAACCCGGAAAACCTGCAGGACCTGATCCGCAAGGTGCAGGCAGAAGTTGCTGATCTCGGCCTGGCCTTCGACGGCGACGGCGACCGCCTGGGTGTGGTAACCAACAAGGGCGAGATCATTTACCCCGACCGCCTGATGATGCTGCTGGCCAAGGATGTGGTAGCCCGCAACCCCGGCTGTGATGTCATCTTTGACGTCAAGTGCACCCGCCGCCTGGCCGCACTGATCAGCCGCTGTGGCGGCCGGCCAGTCATGTGGAAAACCGGCCACTCGCTGATGAAAGCCAAGCTGCGCGAAACCGGCGCACTGCTGGCCGGAGAAATGAGCGGTCACATCTTCTTCAAGGAGCGCTGGTTCGGCTTTGATGACGGCATCTATGCGGCAGCGCGTGTGCTGGAAATTCTCAGTATTGAACACGACAGCGTTGATCGCGTGTTCGCCCGTTACCCGGTCAGCCCGTCAACGCCCGAACTGCACCTGGACGTCACCGAAGACAGCAAGTTCGCCATCATCCAGGCCCTGCAGGCCAAAGCCAGCTGGGGCGACGGCAGCGTCAACACCCTGGACGGCGTGCGCGTCGACTTCCCCAAAGGCTGGGGCCTGATCCGCGCCTCCAACACCACGCCGGTCCTGGTCATGCGCTTTGAAGGCGATACCGAAGACGAACTGCAGCGCATCCAGCAGGTATTCCGCGAGCAGCTGCTGGCGGTTGCCCCCGACATTCAATGGCCATTTTAACTACGGAGCCTGACATGACCCTAAACCGAGACGCGGCTGCCAATGTAGCCAAAGTACTCTCCGAAGCCCTGCCCTACATCCGCCGCTTTGTCGGCCAGACGCTGGTGATCAAATACGGCGGCCACGCCATGGAAAGCGAGGAGCTGAAAAACGGCTTCGCCCGCGACATAGTGCTGATGAAAGCGGTCGGCATCAACCCTGTGGTAGTACACGGCGGCGGTCCGCAAATTGGCGATTTGCTCAAGCGCCTGAACATTGAAAGCCGCTTTGTGGATGGCATGCGCGTCACCGACGGCCAGACCATGGACGTCGTGGAAATGGTACTGGGCGGGCTGGTCAACAAAAGCATCGTCAACCTGATCAACAGCCACGGCGGCAACGCCATCGGCCTGACCGGTAAAGATGCACGCCTGATCCGTGCCCGCAAGCTGAAGGTCACCCGCCAGCTGCCGGAAATGACCAAGCCGGAAATCATCGACATCGGTCAGGTCGGCGAAGTGGCCAGCGTCAACAAGGAACTGCTGCACATGCTGGTGCAGGGGGATTTTATTCCGGTGATTGCGCCGATTGGCGTGGGTGCGGATGGCGAGTCCTACAACATCAACGCCGATCTGGTCGCCGGTAAGGTAGCCGAGGCGCTGTGTGCCGAAAAACTGCTGCTGCTCACCGACATCGCCGGCCTGATGGACAAGCAGGGCAACGTGCTGACCGGCCTGTCCACCGAACAGGTGGATGCGCTGATTGACGACGGCACCATCTACGGCGGCATGCTGCCCAAGATTGGCTGTGCGCTGGACGCGGTACAGGCCGGCGTGCGCAGCGCCCACATCATTGATGGCCGCGTACCCAACGCCGTACTGCTGGAAATCTTCACCGACTCCGGTGTCGGTACGCTGATTACCAACACGTAACAGAAAAATATTCTGCACCACACAAAACAGGCCGCCTATCCGTGAAGATAGCGGCCTGTTTTTCTTGCAACGGTTAGCTCCCTTAAGCCCCTGCCTGCTCCTGCATGGCCAGATACTCGTCGGTAAAGAAG
>CAZVDA010000066.1:0-9947 GCA_964625365.1 uncultured Thiopseudomonas sp.
TTTTTGCCCGGCTCGGTCAGGCTGCCACGGTATTCACGGCCTTCTTCTGGCGACAAATCACACACAAACGCCTTGCCAGTTTTAATCAGGTGAATCGCCCAGTCATACAGCTGTTCAAAGTAGTCGGAGGCGTAACGCACCGGACCATCCCAGTCGAAGCCCAGCCAGTGGATATCGTCCTTGATGGAGTCGATGTATTCCTGCTCTTCCTTTTCCGGGTTGGTGTCGTCAAAACGCAGATGACAGACTCCGCCAAACTCTTTGGCCATGCCGAAGTTCAGGCAAATCGACTTGGCATGACCAATGTGCAGGTAACCGTTGGGTTCCGGCGGAAAGCGGGTAATCACGCCGCTGTGCTTGCCGGACTCGAGGTCCTCCTGGATGATGGTGCGAAGAAAGTTGTTGGCGACAGTGACCGAAGAATCTGGCTTGCTCATGATGTCCTTGCAAATGATGACCCCGGCAGTTGCTGCACAGGGGTAGGCTAAAAAGTACAAAGGGCTTATGATAGCGCAAATCTGTCACTCTTCCGACAGCCGATTGTTTTTATGATTGATGGAATCAAGCGATGATCAAACTGCACACCAACCATGGCGTAATTACCCTCAAGCTGTTTGCTGACAAGGCACCGGAAACCGCGGCCAACTTTATCCAGTACGTCAAGGACGGCCATTACAACGGCACCATCTTTCACCGCGTGATCAGCAACTTCATGATTCAGGGTGGCGGTTTTGAGCCCGGCATGGAGCAGAAAAGCACCCGTGCCCCCATCAAGAACGAAGCCAACAACGGCCTTTCCAACAAGACCGGCACCATCGCCATGGCCCGTACCATGGAGCCACACTCCGCCAGCGCGCAGTTTTTCATCAACGTCAAGGACAACAACTTCCTCGACCACAGCGCACCAACCATCCAGGGCTGGGGCTACACCGTATTTGGTGAAGTGGTTGACGGTATGGACGTGGTCAACGCCATCAAGGAAGTGAAGACCACCAACCGTGCCGGCCACCAGGACGTGCCTACCGAAGACGTGATCATCGAAAAGGCCGAAGTGGTCGAGGGCTAAGCCCGGATGATCCTGCTGATCTCCGATCTGCATCTGCACGAACAACGCCCGGACATTGCCCGGGCGTTTTTCCGTTTCTTGCAGGAAACCGCACCACAGGCCGACGCCCTCTATATTCTGGGTGATTTTTTTGAGGTGTGGATTGGCGACGACGCCATCAGTCCGTTCCAGCAACAAGTTGCCACTGCGCTAAAACAGCTGGCCGACAGCGGCACGCGCATTTACCTGATGCACGGCAACCGCGACTTTTTGATCGGCAACGCATTCTGCCGGCAAGCCGGCTGCCGGCTGCTCAAGGACCCGGCCCTGCTCCAGCACAACGGCGAGTCCATTTTGCTGATGCACGGCGACAGCCTGTGCACCGACGACCATGACTACCAGCGCATGAAACGCATCCTGCGCAACCCGCTGAGCCTCTTCATCCTGCGCCACTTGCCACTGAAAACCCGGCAAAAGCTGGCCGGCGATCTGCGCGCCAAAAGCCGTACGCAAACCCGCATGAAGGCTGCCGAAATTACCGATGTCAATGCACAGGCTGTGCAACAAGCCATGCAGCGTCATGGCGTAAACACCCTGATTCACGGCCATACCCATCGCCCGGCCATTCATGCACTGGGCGACAACCGGCAACGTATCGTGCTGGGCGACTGGGATAGCCACGGCTGGTATCTGCAACTGGACGACAACGGGCTTGCGCTGGAGTCGTTCCCGCTTTAGCCTGAACCTCCCGATCTGCCATACAAGGACGTGACCATGGCCCGCTTATCTGGGTGCCGCACACTGGCAACCGCCCTGATTCTTGCTGCCCTGCCCGCTTTTGCCGGCGACAAGGGCAACAACTTCAACGACGAAAACTATCAGCCCCGCGGTGCTTATAACAGCCTGCCACCACCCGCACGCACGAGCGTAAAAGCAGGCAACAAAACATCCGTACCTGCTCCCGCCAGCAAGCCGGTCAAGGTCAGCTGGCAATGGGACAGCCACCGCTTCAGCAACCCGAAAAACAAAAAGGGCCAGGGCCATTCCGGCGTATTTTATTACCGGGTAGTCAACCAGCGCATCGACACCGGCAGCCTGTGTGACAACTACAACAAAGGCTCGCTGATTTACCGCGACTGCCGTAAAGCCGCCAAACAACACTTCAACGAACAATGTTCCAGCCGCTTTGCTGCGGCCTGCGCCGCAGCCGGCATGGCGCCCTGAAGGGGTGGGGATTTTTTACGATTACTGAGCACAGGGTCAGGAGTTTCAAGCATTAGCGGCAGTGTCGAAGCTTTGCTTCGGCGCTGATAGCGTCAGCTTTGCGAAATGCCATACCCGACCCGCAACACCGCAGGCAAAAAAACAACTACATCTCATTGCGTTATGATAGCCTGCAACCCGTTTCTTTAATCAGTACACAGGGAAGCCCCTGTTTTGTGAGGACATCATGGCTCTGTTGAGTTTTCTCGGTGCGGCACGGCAAGTGACCGGTTCCTGCTACCTGATCGAAACCCACGATAAAAAACAGATCCTGCTGGAATGCGGCATGCAGCAGGGCGGACACCATGAGCTGGACAACGAAAATGGCAATGGCAATGGCAATGGCAATGGCAACAAAAGCGGCAACCGCTCGCCCTTTGCCTTCAACCCCGAACACCTGGATGCCGTGGTCATTTCCCATGCCCACATTGACCACAGCGGCATGCTGCCGCGTCTGGTAGCCGAGGGCTATCGCGGCCCCGTATATGCCACCCATGCCACCAGCGAGCTGCTGGACATCATGCTGATGGATGCCGCCCATATTCAGGAAAAAGACACCGAATGGGAAAACCGCTGGCGGGCACGCCGTGGCAAGCGCGCGATTGCGCCCATTTATGTCAGCAGCGATGCCGAACGGGTACTCAGGCTGCGCCGTCCGGTGGATTACAACACGTGTGTACAGATCGTGCCCGGCGTAGAGCTGAAATTTCACGATGCAGGCCACATCATCGGCTCGGCCATTGTCGAGCTGACCTTCCGGGAACCCAACAACAGCACCCGCACGCTGGTGTTTTCCGGTGATCTGGGCAGCACCTGCTCGCCACTGATGCGCGCTCCCGAGGTGCTGAAACAGGCCGATGTTCTGCTGCTGGAGTCTACCTACGGCGACCGCGACCACCGCTGCAACGAAGACACCCTCGACGAGCTGGCCGCCATCCTGCAACAGGCCCACGAAGACGGCGGCAACGTGATGATTCCTGCTTTTTCCGTCGGCCGCACCCAGGACCTGCTGTTTCATCTGGGCCGCTTCTACCAGGAAGGCCGCCTGCCACAACAGGTGGTGTTCCTTGACAGCCCCATGGCCATCCGCGCCAACCAGATTTACTTTAACAACCGCGACCAGTTCGACGACGAAAACCTGGCCATGCTGAGGACCAACAATATCAGCCGGCTGGAAGACTGGCTGCCGATTGTACGGCTGACGCCTTCGCCCGACGAGTCCATGGCCATTAACCGCATCAAGGGCGGAGCCATCATCATTGCCGGCAGCGGCATGTGCAACGGCGGGCGCATCGTGCATCACTTCAAGCACAACCTGTGGCGCTCCGACTGCCATCTGATTTTTACCGGCTATCAGGCCCGTGGCACCACCGGCCGCGCCATTGTCGATGGTGCCGAGTCGGTCAAGGTGCTACGTGAGCAGATTGTGGTGCGTGCCAAAGTTCATACGCTGGGCGGCTTCTCTGCCCATGCAGGACAGTCGCAACTGGTGCACTGGGCCAGCCAGTTCGAGAACCGCCCGGAAATCCACCTGGTTCATGGCGAACTGGAAAAAATGCAGATCCTGCAACAAAAACTGCAGGAAAAACTGGGTTATACGGTACAGATCCCCGAGCACGGCGACCGCATTGCCATTTAAGGAGAAACGATGTCAAACCATTCCGACGAATACCTGGAGCGCCAGTATCTGGTCAGTTCCTTTGATGTAACCGAGCGCATTGATGCATTGCTGGAAGCGGCGGTTCCGCCCAACAGCCCCAACGCGCCGCTTTACCGCGAAATGATGCAGACCGTAGCACGCATGGCCGAAGCCGACCGCAGCCGCTGGGATGCCAAGATCATGATGCAGACCCTGCGCGAGCTGGAAGCGTCGTTCGATCTGCTCGACCGCTTCAAACGCCGGCGCAAGGTTACCGTTTTCGGCTCTGCCCGCACGCCCGCTGACCATCCGCTCTATCAGCAGGCCAGGGAGCTGGGCGAGATCCTCGCCCGGCATAACCTGATGGTGATTACCGGTGCCGGCGGTGGCATCATGGCTGCCGCCCACGAAGGAGCCGGCCCCGACAACAGCCTGGGCCTGAACATTGTGCTGCCCTTCGAACAGGGTGCCAACGCTACCATGCAGGCACGCGCCACCCACCTGCTGACATTCCATTTCTTCTTCCTGCGCAAGCTGTTCTTCGTCAAGGAAGCAGATGCGCTGGTGCTCTGCCCCGGTGGTTTCGGCACCCTGGACGAAGCCTGGGAAGTGCTGACCCTGATCCAGACCGGTAAAAGCCCTCTGGTGCCTGTGGTGCTGCTGGATGTGGAAGGCGGCACCTACTGGGACCAGTGCCTGGAGTTCATGCGCAAAGAAATGGCTGACAAGGGCTATATCCTGCCCGAAGACCTGGGCCTGATGCGCCTGGTACGCTCGCCACAGGAAGCCGGCCGTGAAATTGCCCGCTTCTACGCCAACTACCACTCCACCCGCTGGTACGGCGAAAAATTCGTCATTCGCACCAACCACCGGCTAACCGCAGCCGCCCTGCAGCACCTGAACGACAACTTCACCGACATCTGCCTGTCCGGTGGTTTCAGCCAGGTCTGCTATTGCCCGGAAACCCACAAGGAGCCGGAATTCTGCAACCTGCAACGTCTGGAGTTTGCCTTCAACGCACGCGATCTGGGCCGTTTACGTCAGCTGGTCGACTATATCAACCTGCCTGAGCACTGGGACAGCCAGACTGCCTGAGCAGGAAACAAAAAACCGCAGCCAATGGCTGCGGTTTTTTGTTCGGGTTGCAAAATTTTAGAATTTTTCGATTTTCGCATCCAGCTCCAGCTGGCGGTTGAAAGCGGCAAAGTCGCCCTGCCCCTGGCGTGAAGCCAGAATATCGCGCAACGCCTTCAGGTTGTCGGCGCTCACCGCATCCTCCGGCGTACTGACGCCGCTCAGACGCACCACCACATAGCTGCCATCGGACAGCGCCAGACCGGCATGGACGGGCTGGCCCGCCTCCGGCTTGGGCATGCGGAACACCTGTTGCAGCACCTGCGGATCCAGGCTGTCCTGGCTGCGGGTAGCCGCTTCAAAACGCTGCCAGTCTGTAGCAGGTTCGGCGCGTCCCTCACGCAGCGCCGCCAGCAGTTGCTCGCCATCGGCGCGGGTCTGCGCACCAGCCTTGTCAACACGCAGCAGCTCGACAATCTCGCCGCTCACCTCTGTCAGCGCAATCTGCTCGGGCTTGTCATGCTGTTTGACCCGCAACACCACCACTGTATCGGCATCCAGCTCCAGCGCGTGGCTGTTGGCGCCCTCTTCCAGTACCTCTTCACTGAAAGCGGTTTCAATAACCAGGCGGTTGGCAAAGATGCCTTCGCCGCCCTCACGGCCAAACGCCGGGCTGGTTTTGACCTCAAGCTGCAGATCCTGAGCCGGCTGTACCAGATCGGCTGCCTCGTAGGCCGCACTTTCCAGTGCATCCACCAGTTCGACAAACTGCTGCTCGGCCTTGGCCGTACGCACATCGTGCAGCAAGCTGTCACGCAGCTCCGCATAGGCCGGAATGTCGGCTGCCTGTACGTCCAGCAGCTTGATCAGGTGCCAGCCATAGGCAGTTTTAACCGGTTCTGAAACCTGGCCTTTTTCCAGTGCATAGAGCGCCTCTTCAAATTCGGGCTCAAAAACGTCGGGACCGGCAAAGCCCAGATCACCGCCTTCGGCAGACGAGCCGCTATCAGCCGACAACTCGCGGGCCAGCTCGGCAAAATCCTCGCCTGCAGCAATGCGTTTGGCAGTCGCTCTGGCCTGTTCCAGCGCCTGTGCATCCTGTTCCTCGTCAGTTGCCTCAAACAGGATATGGGCGGCGCGGCGCTGCTCGGCCAGATTGGCCACTGCAGCTTCATAGGCTGCGCGAACTTCGTCCTCGTCAACCTCGATACGTCCGGCCAGGCCAGCCTTGCTCAGCTCGATATATTCAATAACTACCTGCTCGGGACTCATGAAACGTGGCAGGTTGGCCTGGTAATAGGCCTGCACTTCGTCGTCAGCCACTTCGATGCTGTTCAGGTCGGGCACAAAGCGGGTCATGGAAAAATCGCGGGTCTGGTTTTCAAGACGAACCAGCGCAAGGGCTTCGGCTTCGGTTACAAAGGCGCTGTTGATGATACCGCTTTGCAGCTGGCCCAGCAGAATGTCCTGTTCCAGCATGCGACGGAACTGCATGCGGCCATAGCCCATCTGGCGCAGCACCTGGTCAAAACGCTGGGCACTGAACTGGCCATCTTCCTGAAACTCGGGGAACTGCAGGATAAAGCTGTCAACGGCAGCAGTAGAGCCTACAAAACCGGCGTCAGCAGCCGCCTGTAGCAACAGCTTGCGGCCAATAAGGCTTTTCAGGGCCATCTCGTTGAGCAGCTTGTCATCCAGCAGGTTGATGTCGAAGTCACTGCCAAACTGCTGTGCCAGCTGGCGCTGCTGCAGGCTTTTTTCCTGCGCAAGGGCATCCAGGGTGATTTCTTCGCCGTTGACCTTGGCCGCATTGTTGCGGTTGCTGGTCGAGCTCATGATGGCTTCAAAGCCGGTAAACGACAGCAGCACAACAATGACGCCGACAATCACCTTGGCAATCCAGCCGGTAGAACGGTCCCTGATGTCTTGTAGCATATGTCCTCCAGAACACATCGTTAAAATGATAAAAAAACAAAGGCGCACCACTGGATGCGCCTTTGTTTATCGATTGACCCAGATGGTCAGGGTACAGCCGTCAGCCTGATCAGGCGTTGACTGCATCCTTCAGCGCCTTGCCTGGCTTGAAGCCGGGAACCTTGGCGGCAGCAATCTCGATGGTATCGCCAGTTTGCGGGTTGCGACCGGTACGGGCAGCGCGCTCCTTGACAGCGAAAGTACCAAAACCAACCAGCACAACGGAGTCACCCTCTTTCAGGGCCTCAGTGACTGTTTCCAGCACGGCGTCCAGCGCACGGCCAGCAGCAGCTTTGGGCAGGTCAGCAGCAGCTGCTACTTTTTCAATCAGTTCTGATTTGTTCACTCGTAAATCCCCTTATGAATTCATAACGTAAAATCTGGTTGATGGCTGTGCAAGATAATGACTTGCCCGCCAGCCGTCAACACTTCAAGCTGCATTACACGCAAACTTCCATAAACTGGAAGACGCCAGTACTCAATGCGTCTGGCGTCTTTCTTCCGTTGGCTCTTTACCGGCCTGCTCGCTGTGCAACAAGAGTTCGACATCAGCATCAGCCAGCGGCTCGGGGGCGTATTGTAGAGCGATTGCCAACACTTCATCAATCCATTTCACTGTCCTTATCTGAAGGTCGGCCTTGATGTTGTCAGGGATTTCCTTGAGGTCAGCCTTGTTTTGCTCGGGAATGATCACCGTCTTGATGCCGCCACGGTGCGCCGCCAGCAGTTTTTCCTTCAACCCGCCAATCGCCAGCACCTCGCCACGCAATGTGATTTCGCCCGTCATGGCCACGTCGGCACGAACCGGAATCCGGGTCAGCGAGGACACCAGCGCCGTACACAGGCCAATGCCTGCGCTGGGGCCGTCTTTCGGTGTAGCCCCCTCCGGCATGTGAATGTGCACGTCGGTTTTCTCATAGAAATTAGGCGCAATACCCAGCGCCTGGGCACGGCTGCGTACTACGGTCATGGCAGCGGTCATGGACTCGGCCATCACCTCGCCCAGCGAGCCGGTCTTGATCAGCTGGCCCTTGCCCGGCATGGTGGCGGTCTCGATGGTCAGCAGCTCGCCACCCACCTGGGTCCAGGCCAGGCCGGTCACCTGGCCAATCTGGTCTTCGGTTTCAGCCAGGCCATAGCGGAACTTGCGAACACCCAGCAAATCTTCCAGCATGTCCGGCACAATCTCGATACGGATGCCCTTGTCGTCCTGGTGCTTTTTCACCACTTTGCGGCACAGCTTGGCAATCTGGCGCTCAAGGCCGCGCACCCCGGCTTCGCGGGTGTAGTAACGCACCACATCCAGCACGGCGGCATCGGCAATGGTCATTTCCCGGTCTTTCAGGCCGTTGGCTTCACGCTGCTTGGGAATCAGGTATTTCTGCGCAATCTTCAGTTTCTCATCCTCGGTGTAACCCGGGATGCGAATGACCTCCATGCGGTCCAGCAAGGGGCCAGGGATGTTCATCGAGTTGGAGGTACAGACAAACATGATTTCCGACAGGTCGTAGTCCACTTCCAGATAGTGGTCGTTGAAGCTGTGGTTTTGTTCCGGGTCCAGCACTTCCAGCAGTGCAGAGGCTGGATCGCCGCGCATATCGCTGGCCATCTTGTCGATTTCATCAAACAAGAACAGCGGGTTGCGCACACCAACCTTGGACAGGCGCTGGATCAGCCGGCCCGGCATGGAGCCAATGTAGGTACGGCGGTGGCCACGAATTTCCGCCTCGTCACGAACGCCGCCCAGCGCCATGCGCACATATTTGCGGTTGGTGGAACGGGCGATGGACTCGGCCAGCGAAGTCTTGCCCACACCGGGCGGCCCGACCAGACACAGGATCGGCCCTTTCAGCTTGCGCACACGTTTTTGCACTGCAAGGTATTCAAGGATGCGCTCCTTGACCTCTTCCAGGCCGTAGTGGTCGGCTTCCAATACTTCTTCGGCCTTGGCCAGATCCAGCCGCACCTTGGTTTTCTTGTGCCAGGGCACATTGACCATCCAGTCCAGATAGGTACGCACCACGGTGGCCTCGGCGGACATGGGCGACATTTGCTGTAGCTTTTTCAGCTCGGCATTGGCCTTGTCCAGCGCTTCCTGGGGCATTTTTGCCTCATCGATGCGCTTGCGCAGGGCCTCAACCTCGTTGTGCCCTTCTTCGTCTTCACCCAGTTCTTTCTGGATGGCTTTCATTTGTTCGTTCAGGTAATAGTCACGCTGGGTGCGTTCCATCTGTTTCTTGACGCGGCCACGGATGCGCTTTTCCATGCGCTGTAAATCCAGCTCGGCATCCAGGAACTCCATCAGCTTTTCGGTACGTGCCACAATGGCATCCTGCTCCAGCACCTGCTGTTTTTGCTCCAGGGACAGGCTCATTTGCGCGGCAATCAGGTCGGTTAGCCGCGCCACGTTCTCGACGTCGGCCAGGCTGGACAAAAACTCCGCAGGCACTTTTTTGCCGTGCTTGGCATACTCCTCAAACTGGTCCAGCAGGACACGGCGCAGCACCGTATTCTCCATGTCGCCCAGCACCGGTTCTTCCTGGCCAACTTCAACCAGCACCCGCCAATAACCATCGCCATCGCCCAGACTGGCCTGTATATGGCCCCTAGATTTGCCTTCTGCCAGCACCTTGACCGTGCCGTCGGGCAGTTTCAGCATCTGCAGGATATTGGCAACCGTGCCATGGGCATGTACCGCCTGCAGGTCGGGGTCATCGCTGGCCGGATCTTTTTGCGCCACCAGCAGCACCTGTTTACCGTCCTGCATGGCCGCTTCCAGGGCCTTGATTGACTTGGGCCGCCCGACAAACAAGGGAATAACCATGTGCGGGTAGACCACTACATCCCGCAGCGGCAACAAGGGCAATTCGATCACTGTTTTCATATACATTCTCACCGCGGGGCTAACCGCAAAATCTAGCTTTGCCTTCAGATGGGGGCATACGGGAAAAT
>CAZVDA010000067.1:0-9841 GCA_964625365.1 uncultured Thiopseudomonas sp.
CCAAAAGGCGACCGTGGCAGCGTCAGCGTTACTCCGGCTCCGCCTGACCTGCCACGCCCGCAGGCAAACCAAACACCCCCGGATCAGAAGTCCAGGTTGGACACCGCCAGGGCGTTGTCTTCGATGAACTGGCGGCGGGGTTCGACGTGGTCGCCCATCAATGTGTTGAAGATCTGATCGGCGGCGATGGCGTCGTCGATGGTGACCTGCAGCATGCGGCGGGTTTCCGGGTCCATGGTGGTTTCCCATAGCTGTTCCGGGTTCATTTCACCCAGTCCCTTATAGCGCTGAACCACCAGACGGCGCGAGCCTTCGGCCATCAGCCAGTCTAGCGCCTGCTTGAAGCTGGACACTTTGTGTTTGCGCTCGCCGCGCATGACGTAGGCGCCCTCTTCCAGCAGCTGGCGCAGCTGGTCGGCCAGGGTGGTCATGCTGGCGTAGTCGTTACTGGCGAAGAATTCCTTCTTGAATGGCACCAGGTCTTCCACGCCGTGGGCACGCACGGTGACGCAGGGGTACCAGCTGCCGGTTTCGCTGTCCTGGCACAGGCTGGCGCTGTATTCAGTGCCGGAGCGGATCACCTGGGTCAGGCGTTCGTTGAGGGCTGCGGTCCAGTTGCGTACCTGCTGTTCGTCCTGCAGGGCTTCTGTGGTCAGTGCCGGCAGCTCCAGGAACTGGGCGGTGATCTCCTGCGGGTAAACACGGGACAGGCGCTCCAGCGTGCGCATGACGGCGCGGAACTCCTGTACCAGCGCTTCCAGTGCGGTGCCGGACAGGCCGGGTGCGCTGTCATTGACGTGCAGGCTGGCGTCTTCAAGGGCGGCCTGGGTCAGGTATTCTTCCATCGCCTCGTCGTCCTTGATGTACTGCTCCTGCTTGCCGCGCTTGACCTTGTACAGGGGCGGCTGGGCAATGTAGATGTAACCACGTTCGACCAGTTCCGGCAGCTGGCGGAAGAAGAAGGTCAGCAGCAATGTACGAATGTGCGAACCGTCGACGTCGGCATCGGTCATGATGATGATGTTGTGGTAGCGCAGCTTTTCAATGTTGTACTCGTCACGGCCAATGCCGCAGCCGAGGGCAGTGATGAGCGTGCCGACTTCCTGTGAGGAAATCATGCGGTCAAATCGTGCGCGTTCAACGTTGAGGATCTTGCCCTTGAGCGGCAGGATGGCCTGGGTCTTGCGGTTGCGGCCCTGTTTGGCAGAGCCGCCCGCGGAGTCACCTTCCACAATGTAGAGTTCGGACAGCGCCGGGTCTTTTTCCTGGCAGTCGGCCAGCTTTCCGGGTAGGCCGGCAATGTCGAGGGCACCCTTGCGGCGGGTCATTTCGCGGGCCTTGCGGGCGGCTTCACGGGCGCGGGCGGCGTCGATCATCTTACCGACAATGGCCTTGGCCTCGGCCGGATTTTCCAGCAGGTAGTCGGACAGGTATTTGCCCATTTCCTGCTCGACGGCGGTTTTCACCTCGGACGATACCAGCTTGTCCTTGGTTTGCGAGCTGAATTTGGGGTCCGGCACCTTGACCGAAATAATGGCGGTCAGGCCTTCACGGGCGTCGTCGCCGGTGGTGGCGACCTTGTCCTTTTTGCCGATGCCTTCGGCTTCGATGTAGTTGTTCAGGTGACGGGTTAGCGCGGTACGGAAACCGACCAGGTGGGTGCCGCCGTCACGCTGGGGAATGTTGTTGGTAAAACACAGCAGGTTTTCGTTGAAGCCGTCGTTCCACTGCATGGCCACTTCCACGCCGACGCCGTCTTCTTCGCGCTGTACGCTGAAATGGAACACCTGGTTGATCGGGGTCTTGTTGGTGTTCAGGTAGTCAACAAATGCCTTGAGGCCGCCTTCGTATTTGAACAGTTCTTCCTTGCCGGTGCGCTCGTCCTTCAGGCGGATGCCGACGCCGGAGTTGAGGAACGACAGTTCACGCAGCCGCTTGGCCAGGATATCCCAGCTGAACAGGATGTTCTTGAAGGTGTCGGCTGATGGCTTGAAGTGGATGCTGGTGCCGGTCTTGTCGGTGTCGCCGATGGACTTCATTGGCTCCAGCGGTACGCCGTGATGGTAGGTTTGCTGCCACACCTTGCCCTGGCGGCGAATGGTCATTACCAGTTCGCGTGACAGGGCGTTGACCACGGAGACACCCACGCCGTGCAGGCCGCCGGACACCTTATAGCTGTTGTCGTCGAATTTGCCGCCGGCGTGCAGCACGGTCATGATCACTTCGGCAGCGGACACGCCCTCTTCCGGGTGGATATCGACCGGAATGCCACGGCCGTTGTCCTGTACGGTAATGGATTCGTCGGGGTGAATGACGATGCTGACTTCATCGCAGTGACCGGCCAGCGCCTCGTCAATCGAGTTGTCCACCACTTCAAAAACCATGTGGTGCAGGCCGGTACCATCGTCGGTGTCACCGATGTACATGCCGGGGCGTTTGCGGACGGCGTCCAGCCCCTTGAGTACCTTGATGTTACTGGAATCGTAGGTGGCGTTGTCGCTCATGCGGTTACTCCGGATTCTTGGATGTGGCCATGTTCCACGTGGAACATGCTGACGGGCGTTTCCTGTTGCCAGTCGAAATTCAGGCCTGCCTGCTCGGTGCCGGTAATGAATACCTGGCAGTGCAGTTGTTCCAGCAGGCGGCAAAGTGCCTTGCGGTGCACGGGGTCCAGCTCGGCGGTCAGGTCATCTACCAGGTAGATGCAGCGCTGTTGCATGGCGTGTGCCAGCAAATGCCCCTGGGCGATTTTCAGGGCGCACACCACCAGTTTTTGTTGTCCGCGTGACAGGACTTCCAGCGCGTTCTGGCTGCCGATGCGCAGACGCAGATCGGCGCGCTGGGGGCCGGCCTGGGTATGCCCCAGGGCGCGGTCCCTCTGCCTTGAGCTGTCGAGGATTTCCTGCAGGGCCTTTTCCCTGTCCCAGCCACGGTAGTAGCTCAGGGTCAGGTCGGGCAGCTGGATGAGTTGCGACAGGGTGTCGGTAAATACCGGCTTGAGGCGGCGGATGTAGTCCTGGCGGAGCTGGTCAACCAGTTCGCTGGCGCTGCAGAATTCATGGTCCCATGCCTGCAGGCTGTTGGCGTCGATTATAGCATGGCGCAGCAATGAGTTCCGTTGTTTCAGGCTGTTTTGCAGCCGTTGCCAGGCATGTAAAAAGGAATGCTCCACATGGAACACGCCCCAGTCCAGGAACTGGCGGCGTATTTTGGGCGAGCCTTCGAGCAAACGGAAACTTTCCGGATTGATCAGCTGTACCGGCAGGTGGCGGGCCAGCTCGGCCATGCTGCGGATGTTTTCGCCGTTGATGCGGATCTGGATGTCGGCTTGCCGGTTGCGGCTGACGCCCAGATTGAGCTCGTCCCCGGCCGGGGTTTCGATGCGGGCGAAGACCAGCGCCTGTTCCTGGTCCTGGCTGATCAGCGGCTGGATGCGGGAGCTGCGAAAGGAGCGGGCCAGGGCCAGAAAATGGATGGCTTCAAGAAAGCTGGTCTTGCCACTGCCGTTGTAGCCATACAGCAGGTTGATGCGGGGTGATGGATCAAGGGTGACCGGTGCAAGATTGCGCACACCGGTCACCCTGAGGTGCCTGATGGTCATTCAGCGGGATTACAGGCGCATGGGCATGACGACATAGGACGAAGCGGCGCTGTCGGCCTCTTGCAGCAGGGCGCTGCTGTTGGCGTCGGACAGGGTGATCTGCACTTCACTGGAGGTCATTACACTCAGCACGTCCAGCAGGTAGCTGACGTTGAAGCCGATATCCAGCGGACTGTGGTTGTAGTCGATGCTGATTTCTTCTTCGGCGGCTTCCTGCTCGGGGTTGTTGGCCTGTGCGCGCAGCAGGCCCTGCTCGAACTGCAGGCGGATACCACGGTACTTTTCGTTGGACAGGATGGAGGCACGGTTGAGCGCGTCGCGCAGTTGCTGGCGGTGGGCGGTAACCAGCTTGTCGCCGCCACGTGGCAGCACGCGGTTGTAGTCGGGGAATTTGCCATCCACCAGTTTGGAGGTGAAACTGAAATCGCTGCTGGTGGCGCGGATCGAGCTGGCGCCCAGGCTGATGCGTACGTTGGCGCTCTCGTCGTTCATCAGGCGGGCCAGCTCCAGCACGCCCTTGCGCGGTACGATGACCTGATGGGGGTTGTCATTGTCGCCTTCGATGCTGGCGTCGGCATCACAGAGCGCCAGGCGGTGGCCGTCGGTGGCTACGGCGCGCAGGCGGCCGGCTCCGGTTTCCAGCAGCAGCCCGTTGAGATAGTAGCGCACATCCTGCTGGGCCATGGCAAAGCTGGTGCGTTCGATGATGTAGCGCAGGTTGCCCTGTGGCATCTCGAAGGAGAAGGCTTCGTCCTTTTCTTCCATCCGGGGGAAATCGGAGGCCGGCAGGGTGGTCAGGGTAAAGCGGCTGCGGCCGGATGACAGCAGCATTTTTTGCTCGTCGAGGCTGAAGTGCAGCATGGCACCGGCAGGCAGGTTTTTGCAGATGTCCATCAGCTTGCGTGCCGGCAGGGTAATTTCGCCGTCCTCTACTGCTTCGCCCAGTGTGATGCGGCCGACCAGCTCGACTTCGCTGTCGCTGCCGGTCAGTGACAGCTCCTGGTTTTCAATAACCAGCAGTACGTTGGACAGCACCGGCATGGTCTGTTTGCGTTCAACGACACCTACTACCAGTTGCAGGGGTTTGAGCAGGTCTTCTCTTAAAATGGAAAATTGCATGTCTGGCCTCTTGGCAAAATGAATCCGGTCCGGCTGTTGGTTTACGACGTCAGGGTTCGTAACAGGTTTTTGTAATCTTCGCTAATGTCCGCATCGCTCTCGCGCAATTCGGCAATCTTGCGGCACGCATGCAGCACCGTGGTGTGGTCGCGTCCGCCAAAGGCGTCGCCGATTTCGGGCAGGCTGTGGTTGGTGACTTCCTTGGACAGGGCCATGGCTACCTGGCGTGGCCGGGCGACCGAGCGCGAGCGGCGCTTGGACAGCAGGTCGGCAATCTTGATTTTATAGTATTCGGCTACGGTGCGCTGAATGTTGTCGATGCTGACCAGCTTTTCCTGCAGGGCCAGCAAGTCCTTGAGCGACTCGCGAATCAGCTCGATGCTGATCGGCTGGCGGGTAAAGTGCGAATGGGCGATGACCCGCTTGAGTGCGCCTTCCAGGTCGCGCACGTTGGAGCGGAAACGCTGGGCAATAAAGAAGGCGCAGTCATGCGGCAGGGTGACTTTGCCCTGCTCGGCCTTCTTCATCAGGATGGCGACACGGGTTTCCAGTTCCGGCGGCTCGACGTATACGGTCAGGCCCCAGCCAAAGCGGGATTTCAGGCGCTCTTCCAGCCCGTCAATTTCCTTGGGAAAGCGGTCGCTGGTGAGGATAATTTGCTGGTTGCCTTCCAGCAGTGCGTTGAAGGTATGGAAGAATTCTTCCTGCGAGCGCTCCTTGCCGGCAAAAAACTGGATATCGTCAATCAGCAGGGCGTCTACCGAGCGGTAGTAGTTTTTAAAGTCGTTGATGGCGTTCATCTGCAGCGCCTTGACCATGTCGGCAACAAAGCGCTCGGAGTGCAGGTAAACCACCTTGGCGCCCGGTTTTTTCTGTAGCAGATGGTTGCCGACCGCGTGCATCAGGTGGGTTTTGCCCAGACCGACACCGCCGTATAAAAACAGCGGGTTGTAGCCGTGGCTGGGGTTGTCGGCCACCTGCCAGGCGGCCGCGCGGGCCAGCTGGTTGGATTTGCCCTCGATGAAACTGTCGAAGGTAAACGAACGGTTCAGGCTGCTGACGTGGCGGGTGACCGGAGATTTGGCTTCGCTGCTGTCGGCGGCGGGCGCGGCCGTGGCGGGTGCCTTCGCTTGGGGCGGGGTGGCGGGCTGCGTTGGCGCAGGTTCCGTAACCGGGGCGTCAACCGCCGGGGCCGGCGTGGCAACGGGTACAGGTGTCGTGGCCGGCTGGCTGCGGCTGCCAATCAGCAGGCTGACATCCGGCACCTCACCGTTGTTGCGCTCGGCCATGAGTTCCAGCAGGCGGGTAAAGTACTTGTCATTGACCCAGCGGATGATAAAGCTGTTGGGAGCATATACCAGCAGGCGGCCGTCAGCTGCTTCGGCTTGCAGCGGACGTATCCAGGTGTTGAAGTCCTGGGCGGGCAGCTCGTCGCGCAAGAAATCAACAGATTGTTGCCAGAGATTGACAGGCACGAATATCTCCCGAAAGATGAATCAAAAGACGGCACATTGTAGCGGTGCCGGCAAAAGTTATCCACAGCTGCACCATGAAAACGGTGCCGGCTCCGTGCCGGGACCAACAGGAGAACGCGCACATGACTCTGGGGGAAGTGACGGCAGGACTGGCCCTGCTGGCTGGCGCTGCCTGGTTCTGGCGGGGGCGCGGTGTGCGCGAGCTGGCCTTGCAGCATGCCACGCAGCGTTGTCGCATGGAGGGCCTGCAGTTGCTGGACGGCCATGTAGCCTTTGCCGGCTGGCGCTGGTGGCGGGATGCCGCTGGAGGACGCCGGTTATTGCGCTGTTACAGCTTTGAGTTCAGCGTCAGCGGGCAGGAGCGCTTTGCCGGCACGCTGGGCATGTATGGCCGGCGGCTGGTGCGCATCGAGCTGCCGCCCTACCCCGTCCCTGAAGGGGTGGAGTCGGCGACCGTTACCCTGGATG
Organism: uncultured Thiopseudomonas sp.; assembly: GCA_964625365.1. Lineage (GTDB taxonomy): Bacteria > Pseudomonadota > Gammaproteobacteria > Pseudomonadales > Pseudomonadaceae > Thiopseudomonas. The sequence continues at coordinate 6,664 of CAZVDA010000067.1, forward strand.
CGGTCAGGCAAATTCCAGCTGCAGATTGACGCGCTCCAGCCACTGGGCTTCCTTGGCCAGGTCGGCGGCAGCCAGCGGGTTGTTGTCCAGCCACGCATCGGGAAAGCGGATGCCGATGTGGTTGTCGCGCACCTGCAGGCGTAGCCCGGGCAGACACTGGTCGTTGCGGATGCGGTGCAGCAGGATGGCCAGCCGCAGCACTACGCACAGGCGCAGCAGGGGAATGGCATCACGGCCGAATTCGTCAAAGCGTGCAGCCGGAATGTTGCGCCTGTGGCTGCGTACCAGCAACGCCATCATTTGCTGTTCCTGACGCGAAAAACCGGCAAGGTCCGAGTGCTCGACCAGGTAGGCACCGTGTTTGTGGAAGTGATAATGGGCAATGTCCAGCCCGGCCTCATGTACCCGTGCCGCCCAGCTGAGCAGCTCGCCATGCCAGCTTTCATCCAGATCCCAGTCGGGGGCGACCTGCTCCAGCAACTCCAGCGCCTTGTGCTCGACGCGCAGCGCATGGCTGGTGTCGACGTGGTAGCGGGCCATGAAAGACGAGATTGAACGTTCGCGTACATCCTCGTGATGGTGTCGCCCTACCAGGTCATAGAGCACGCCTTCGCGCAGTGCGCCATCGGCCTGGAAGATCTGCTCGATCTGCAGCGCATCACAAATGGCCTCCACAATGGCCAGTCCCGACGGGAAAATCGAGCGGCGTTCCGGCTTGATGCCGGGAAAGTCGATCTGTGCCACGTCTTGCAGCTGTAGCAGTTGCTGTTTGAGGCGCTGAATACCGGCGGTGTTGATTTCGCCCTGGCCAAAACCCGCCTCCATGCAGGCCTGGGCCACTGAGCGCAGGGTGCCGGAAGCGCCGACACTTTCTTGCCAGCCCAGCCGGCGCAGGCTTTGTTCGGTCTCCATCATTTCCAGGCGGGCGGCGGTATAGGCTTTGGCGTAGTTGCTGGCGCTGATTTTGCCGTCGGGGAAAAAACGCTGGCCAAAGCTGACGCAGCCCATTTGCAGACTGGCGCGGTATTGGGGCTCAAATTGCTGGCCGATGATGAATTCGGTGCTGCCGCCGCCAATGTCGACCACCAGCCGGCGGCCGCTGCTGTCGGGCAGGGACTGGCAAACGCCAAGATAGATAAGACGGGCTTCTTCGCGTCCGGAAATAACGTCGATGTCGTGGCCGAGAATGGCTTCTGCACGCTCAATGAATTCGCGCCGGTTAACCGCAACCCGCAGCGTGCTGGTGCCCACCACCCGTACGCTGCCCGGCGGCAGGTCGCCGATACGCTGGGCAAAACAACGCAGACAGTCCAGCCCGCGCTGCATGGACTCTTCGCTCAGGCGTTGCTGTTCGTCAAGGCCGGCGGCCATCTGCACCTTCTCGCCCATGCGGTCCAGAATGCGGATATCCTGCTGGTCGGTCTTGGCCAGTACCATGTGGAAACTGTTGGAACCCAGATCAATCGCAGCTATCAGGGGGCTGTTTTTTGGCTGTTGGGGCATGGTCTGCTTCCCGGAACGACAAGGGCACATCCTGACAGGCTTTGCCTGCCGCGCCAATGATACAGGGCAAAAGACGGTACCAGCGGGCGGACAGCCAAATTGGTACCTCTGCTTTCACTACCACTAAAGTCGAGCTATGATACACGCCAGCCGATTTCATTTGCATCGACATTCTAATAGGGGAACTTTATGAGCGAGCATATCAGCAATATCACCGACGCAAGTTTCGAGCGTGACGTACTGCAGGCAGACGGTCCCGTACTGGTGGACTACTGGGCCGAGTGGTGCGGTCCCTGCAAGATGATTGCCCCCGTGCTGGAAGACATTGCCCAGGAATATGCCGGCAAGGTCAAGGTTTGCAAGCTGAATATCGATGACAACAAGGAAACTCCGCCCAAGTATGCCGTACGCGGTATTCCAACCCTGATGCTGTTCAAGAACGGCAATGTGGAAGCCACCAAGGTGGGCGCGCTGTCCAAAAGCCAGCTGGCCGCCTTCCTCGACAGCCACATCTGATTCAGTCCTGTCACGCGCCCTTGCCGGGGCGCGGGCATGCAAAAAGCCCCCGCCCGCTGCGCCTGCCTGCTCAAACGCTGGACGCAAGCCATGACTGGTGGTAGATTCACCGCCTGTAACGCGCAAGCCGTTACCCACTTCTGGCCAATACCCGTTTCCGACTATCCGTATTGGACTCGCCCGAGTAGCTTTCTTCTGCGATTTGTCTGCCAGCCTGGCGGATAGCCTCCTGTTCACTAATTTCCTTTCTTCTCTATGAATCTGACCGAACTCAAATTAAAGCCCGTAACCGAATTACTGGACATGGCGGCTGCCATGGGCCTGGAAAACATGGCGCGTTCGCGCAAGCAGGACATCATCTTTGCCCTGCTCAAGCGCCATGCCAAAAGTGGAGAAGAAATCTCTGGGGATGGTGTACTGGAGATCCTGCCGGACGGCTTTGGCTTTCTGCGCGCTGCCGGCGCATCCTATCTGGCCGGCCCGGACGACATCTATGTGTCGCCCAGCCAGATCCGCCGCTTCAACCTGCGTACCGGTGACACCATTGTCGGCAAGATTCGCCCGCCCAAAGAAGGCGAGCGTTACTTTGCCCTGCTTAAAGTGGACTCCATCAACTTTGACCGTCCGGAAAACGCCAAGACCAAGATTCTGTTCGAGAACCTGACCCCGCTGTTTCCTAACCAGCGGCTGGTGATGGAGGCCGGCAACGGCTCTACCGAAGACCTGACCGGCCGGGTGATCGACCTGGCTTCGCCGATCGGCAAGGGCCAGCGCGGCCTGATTGTGGCACCGCCCAAGGCCGGTAAGACCCTGATGCTGCAGAACATTGCTGCCAACATCACACGCAACAACCCCGAGTGTTACCTGATTGTGCTGCTGATTGACGAGCGTCCGGAAGAAGTAACCGAAATGCAGCGCACCGTGCGCGGCGAAGTGGTTGCTTCCACCTTTGACGAGCCGCCCGCCCGCCACGTACAGGTCGCTGAAATGGTGATCGAAAAGGCCAAGCGTCTGGTCGAGCACAAAAAGGATGTGGTGATTCTGCTTGACTCCATTACCCGTCTGGCGCGAGCCTACAACACTGTTATTCCAAGTTCCGGCAAAGTGCTGACCGGTGGTGTCGATGCCCATGCGCTGGAAAAGCCCAAGCGTTTCTTTG
>CAZVDA010000068.1:0-9793 GCA_964625365.1 uncultured Thiopseudomonas sp.
CGATTATTGACGACATCAAAATGGAAGTGGCCGGTGCCTACGGCATGGTGCACCCCGGTGCCGCCGATACCCAGGCCGTGCGTGCCACCTTTATCATCGACCCGCAAGGCATCATGCGCGCCATGGTGTACTACCCCATGACCAACGGCCGCTGCATCGACGAGTTTGTGCGCCTGCTGACCGCCCTGCAAACGTCCGAAGCCAACAAGGTAGCCACCCCTGAAGGCTGGGTACCTGGCCAGGATGTGATCGTACCTCCACCCAAGACCAGCGATGCCGTGGCCAGGCGCATTGCCGGCGAAGGCTACAACACCCTTGACTGGTACTACTCCACCAAGTCGCTGTAAGCAACATCACCGTGCGGAGCCCACCGGCTCCGCACCCTTGCAAAACCTGATCAATCCAGTGAGGACACCATGACCAACACCACCCTGCAGGTAGAGGGATTTTTCGATGCCAATACCTGGACCCTGAGCTATCTGGTGCTGGATACCGCCAGCAACCACTGCGCCATTATTGACAGCGTGCTCGACTACGACCCCAAGTCAGGCCGTACCCGCACCACTTCCGCCGACACACTGATTGCCCGCGTACGCGAACTGGGCGCCACCGTGGACTGGCTGCTGGAAACCCACGTACACGCCGATCACCTGTCTGCCGCACCCTACCTGCAAGAGCAACTGGGCGGGCAGCTGGCCATTGGCGAGCAGATCACCGTGGTGCAGAACACCTTCGGCAAGCTGTTTAATGCCGGCACCGAATTTGCCCGTGACGGCAGCCAGTTCGACCGCCTGCTCAAAGACGGCGACAGCCTGCACATCGGCGGCCTCAAACTGACCGCCATGCACACCCCGGGTCACACCCCGGCCTGTATGACCTATATAGTCACTGACGGCCAGAAAACAGCCGCCTTCGTCGGCGACACCCTGTTCATGCCCGACTACGGCACCGCCCGCTGCGACTTCCCCGGCGGCGATGCACGCACCCTGTACCGTTCCATTGAAAAGGTACTGAGCCTGCCGGACGACACCGTACTTTACATGTGCCACGACTACCAGCCAGGCGGGCGCGAGCTGAAATACATCACCAGCGTGGCCGAACAGCGGGCCGCCAATATCCATGTCCGTGAAGGCGTTAGCGAGGACGATTTTGTACAGATGCGCGAGGCCCGCGATGCCGGTCTGGAAATGCCGGTGCTGATTTTGCCTTCAGTGCAGATTAATATGCGGGCAGGACATTTCCCGCCGGCCGAAGACAACGGCCAGTCCTACATCAAAATCCCGTTGAACGCCCTGTAACCGCAGGCCCGAGCAGAGAATCCCCATGGACATACGCACCCTGACGCCCGAACTTTCCGTAACCCCGCAAATCACCCCGCAAGACGTTGCCAGCCTGGCCGCCGCCGGTTTCAAAAGCATTGTCTGCAACCGCCCCGACAATGAAGAAGAAGGCCAGATCGCCTTTGCCGAGATTGCCCGCGTTGCCGGCGAGCACGGCTTGCAGGCCGCCCATTTGCCGGTGATTTCCGGCCAGGTGCAAGACGACCAGGCCATGCAGATGGCCGGTGCCCTGGCCGAACTGCCCGCCCCCGTGCTGGCCTTCTGCCGCACCGGCACCCGCTCCACCATGCTGTGGGCACTGAGCCAGGCCGGCCGCCAGCCCACCGAGCAGATTCTGGCCACCGCCAAGGCCGCCAACTACGACCTGGAAGCCATGCGCAACCGTCTGGACTGCCTGGCCGACAATCCGCTGTCGGCCTCCTGCAACCTGGAAACCCTGATCGTCTGCCCTGGCGTAAAAGCCGTCTAAGCCACACCCGCCCGCCCCGCTGGGGCGGGTTTCCCCGCCTGCCGTTGCCGCTGCACCCCACCGGAGTCCCCGCCATGTCTGCCCTCAAGCGTTTTCTGCCCGGCCTGCCCGTGCTGGACTGGGGTCGCCGTTACGACCGCGCCACCCTCGGCAGCGACCTGCTGGCCGCCGTCATTGTTACCCTGATGCTGATTCCGCAAAGCCTGGCCTATGCCATGCTGGCCGGCCTGCCGCCCGAGGTGGGCCTGTATGCCAGCATCGCGCCGCTGGTGCTCTATGCACTGTTCGGCTCCAGCCGCGTGCTGGCCGTGGGGCCGGTAGCCGTGGTATCGCTGATGACGGCCGCCGCCATCGGCCAGTTTGCCGAATCCGGCTCGCCGCACTACTGGGAGGCCGCCATTGCGCTGGCCTTCCTGTCCGGCCTGATGCTGCTGGTGATGGGTTTTTTACGGCTGGGCTTTCTGGCCAACTTCCTCAGCCATCCGGTGATTTCCGGCTTTATCTCCGCCTCCGGCATCCTGATTGCCTTCAGCCAGCTCAAGGTAATCCTCGGCATTGACGCCAAAGGCCAGAGCCTGCCGGAACTAATCCCCTCCATGCTGGCCGCCCTGCCCCAGACACACGGGCTAACCCTGGCCATGGGCGTAGCCGCCACCGTCTTTTTGTTCTGGGTACGCAAGGGCATGAAGCCGCTGCTGACCGGCTGGGGCCTACCACCCAAACTGGCCGACGCCCTGGCCAAGGCCGGACCGGTACTGGCCATTGCCGTCACCACCTGGCTGACCTGGCTGGCCGGCTGGGACGCACAGGGCGTGCGCATTGTCGGCGACGTACCCGCCGGCCTGCCGCCGCTGGTCATGCCTTCGTTTGACGGCACACTCTGGCAACAGCTGTGGATGCCGGCGCTGCTGATCAGCGTGGTCGGTTTTGTCGAATCGGTCTCCGTAGGCCAGACCCTGGCCGCCAAAAGCCGCCAGCGCATCGAACCAGACCAGGAGCTGGTCGCGCTGGGCGCCAGCAACATCGGCGCGGCATTCAGCGGCGGCTTTCCGGTTACCGGCGGCTTTGCCCGCTCGGTAGTCAATTTCGATGCCGGCGCACGCACACCGGCAGCCGGCGTGTTTAGCGCCATCGGCATTGCGCTGGCCTCGCTGCTGCTGACGCCCGCGCTGTACTACCTGCCCCACGCCACACTGGCCGCCACCATTATCGTAGCGGTACTGTCACTGGTCGATTTCAGCATCCTCAAACACACCTGGCGTTACTCCAAAGCCGACTTTGCCGCCGTGGCAGCCACCCTGCTGGCCACCCTGCTGGTTGGCGTCGAAGCCGGACTGGTGGCCGGTGTCGGCCTGTCGCTGGTGCTGTACCTGTGGCGCACCAGCCGCCCGCACATTGCCGAAGTGGGCCTGATGCCCGGCACCGAGCACTTCCGCAACGTATTACGCCACCCGGTACTGACCGACAGCTCGCTAGTCACCCTGCGGGTGGACGAAAGCCTGTACTTCGCCAACGCCCGCGCACTGGAAGACCGCATCAACGAAGCCGTGGCCCGCAACAATGCGCTCAAACATGTGGTGCTGCAGTGCTCGGCCATCAACAGCATTGACGCCAGCGCCCTGGAAAGCCTGGAAGCCATCAACCAGCGCCTGCAGGCGGCGGGGGTCGGCTTTCACTTTTCCGAAGTCAAGGGCCCGGTCATGGACCGCCTGCAGCGCAGCGACTTTCTGGAGCATCTAAACGGACAGGTATTCCTCAGTCAGTACCAGGCCGTACAGGCGCTGGTGCCGGGGTTTGCAGGGGCGGGTGGGGGTTAACAAGGCAACAGCACTACATTCGAAACCCGGCCCGGTCCGGGGCTGAAATACTGCCATTTAGATAGCCCTCAAGCTGCGTACATTCAGCTACGACCGTGTTGCAAATGTATTCAAAGAAGCCGGGCTGATCCAAAGATGTTGCCCGTATGCTGGCGGGTAAAAAACGCGTCATTTCGTTGGTAAAATCGCGGCGCACAGGCTGGTTATCCGGTATCAACATGCCAGCCTTTGCCTGCAGGGCAACTCTGAATACATCCAGCGGCACAGAGCGCATTTCAAGCTTTTTCAGCACCATATCTGGCGCTTGTCGCACATTTTCCTGCCGCAACCAAACAATATCCCAAATGTCGCGTGGCTTCATTCTTTGGCCACGCAAGGCCAGAGCTATCATTTTGTCAGCAAGAATTTCTTCCAGGCTCTGAACAGGAATTGGCATTCCGCCAAGCCGTGCCGCGACCCCATAGTGGCTATAGACCGGCCTTGCTGTAGGTGCCAGAGAGTCATAAGCACAAATATCGATATGAATCTTCTGGGCGGGTAGGTCTACACGCTTGCCACGGGTCTCCAGAGTGATTTTCCAGGTTGAGGTATCTCCTTCTTTCGGAGCTGGCTCAGTAGCGGTTACCGGCACCTGATATTTTTCCTGAAGATAACATTGCAACCGCACACCCAGCCCAGAAAAATCATCCGGTTTGAAATGGCAACCGCCTGTAAAATCAAGATCCTCAGAAAGACGGGACGAGTGATAACACAAACGCAGCGCAGTCCCCCCAATAAAGGTAAGGCGCTCCAGGTAGCCTTCCCTGGCCAGCAGATAAAGAATATCCAGGTGCAGAATTTCTTTCTCCACAACGGCCGCCATACCACTGAGCTCTGCATTATTACGGATAATGTTTTTTGTTATTTCAGTCAGCACTCAAGTACTCCTCTGAAACCATGTCCAGATTTCGGCCAACGCGCCGCAAATCACGCAAGGCAAGCTCGGGCGTCGCCCGGAACATTGAAATATCAGGGTCATAATACAGGTGGTCCTTGAGTGCCTGAACGTCCTTCGACGTGTGCGTGAACTCAATGGTGCCAAAAACCGTTTTGTGTATCCCACTGCGCCCTGTGGTCATGACACACAGGTAGTCAAACATCACCTGAGAGATTGCGCCGACACGGCTTAGCTCGGTTTCGAGGCTAACGTAATTAAAGTGCTCATGTCGCAAAAGCCCCGCGATCAGCTCCAGGCGGTGTACGTGATCCGGCGGAGACAGGGTATTCATGTACAGACCCTGTGCAACCCGCTCGATGGGTGAGCTCTTGATGCACCTGGACAGCAGTTGCCGGAACGCCTGATCGACGGGGCGATGCACCAGATAGGCCAGGTCCTGAACAGTAAACACCCCTAGATGCCCGGCGTTTTTGGCCTGGGCCATAGCGGTGACAAGCTGCATGCACACACTCATAAAAAGCCTTTTATAACGATATTCGTTATATTATGTGCAGATAAATGGGCGGTCAAACAAAAATCCCGGTCAACGCCGGTCTCAATCACGCCTGCACGGGTGAGCAGCTCGAAAGTAACGCGCTGCATCCAGCTTGAGTTTTTCGCCCAAAATAAAGGTTTCGTACACAGCTGCCTGCCCATCTTTGGCCCACCAGCACTGCCCTGTGGTGATAACCTGATATTGCATGACGGTTGAAGCTGCACGCAGATCAAGCAAGTCCACCGAATAATCGCCCATATCGGCCAGCTCTCCAGCCACATCAAACAGCAGCACAGGATCGGCATACCCGGCCACCAGAACGGCCAGATCCAGATCACTGCCCACACGGGCATGACCACTGATGCGGCTACCAAAGGCATAAACCGCCAGCAGATGCGGGATTCTCAGTTGTAGATGCTGGAGCAGGGCGAGCTTGTTCATGGGGTCAGTGTACTGCAAAACGAGCAATGACGGTGCTCTTGTCCAGCCGCCGAATGACGGCGCCCTGGCGGAATCCGGCAGGCATCTACTGTCATGCTGGTTGTTGCCCGGCCAAGCTGAATTTATACTTGTATAAACTCTTGTGGAGGGGTAGACCATGACAGCAGTAGTTATGGGGATAAAGTATTGGGGCAATAGCCTGGGGGTCAGGCTGCCCGCCAAGCTGGCGAAGGAAGCCCGGCTGCATGCAGACCAGCAGGTGCGGATGCACGTTGAAGATGGACGGGTCATTATCGAGCCTGTGCTGGGCGATCAACCCAGCCTGGCGGAACGTCTTAGCAAGTTTGATCCTGAGCGTCATGGCGGAGAATGCATGAGCGTCACCGACGAGCGGGGCGCAGAAAAATGGTAGCCCAGCCACCAAAAAACTGGGTACCAGAACGGCAGGACATTATCTGGATCGACTGCAACCCGCAGGCAGGGCGTGAAATGCGCGACGTGCATCCGTTTTTGGTACTGTCGCCGCGTGAATTTAATGAGCGCACCTCTTTGGTATTGGGGTTGCCCATGACCACGGCAGCCTATAATGCCGATAACCCTTTTGCCGTGGTAGCTGGCACAGCAACAGGCCGAAAAACGGGTGCCACTAGCTATGTTCTATGTCATCAGCCCAAATCGTTTGACTGGCGTGCCCGCGCTGCCAGCCCACACCCCATGAAACGTGCTAAAGCCGAGGTGTTCTATCAGGTGTGTCAGATACTTAATCAAATTATGCAGTTGGCTTAGCGTGCCTGCCATTTTCCTCTAATTCAGGCTTATAACCCATGCGCCTCACACCAGAACAAACAGCCATCATCAAAAAAGCCAGTCAGCAGATATACGGCGCTGGCACAGAGGTGTTTTTGTTCGGCAGCCGTGTGGATGACAGCTTAAAGGGCGGCGATATTGACCTTTACGTCGTGCCGAAAAGCAATAACAGCGAACTACAGCAGCGCCTGCAATTACACGCCGCACTGCAACAACAACTCGGCGAGCAAAGCATCGACATTATCATTGCCACAGACCCGACCCGGCTAATCGAGCAGCAAGCCATACAAACAGGAATAAAACTCTAATGGAATTGATTAAGCAAAAAGTCATGGCGGCGCAAGACGAGTGCGCCACGCACCTCAAGCGTATGGCCTATGCCTATCGCAATATCAGCCAGTTTCTACCTGTCGATGCGCAACAGCTAGCGCAGCTCAATGATGAGCAAATCGAGGCGCTGGACCAGTACATTTACCGCTTTACCAAACTGCAAGATGCCATGGGGCTGAGGCTGTTCAACCATACCCTGAGCCTGCTGGCAGAAAACACGCGAGAAATGCCCTTTATTGACAAACTTAACCGCCTGGAGCAACTGGGTGCGCTAGAATCTGCCGCACAGTGGCTGGAATTGCGACAATTACGCAACCTGCTGGCACATGAATACGCCAGCGACGACCAGGAAAAGGCAGCGGCAATCAATCTGGTCTTTAATCACTACTCGACAATGGTTGAGATAATGGCGCGATTTGAAGCCTATTTGCAGAAAACGACACGCAAATGAACAGCGAAAACCAACAGCTTGAGTTTAAGCAAATCTGGAAAGACGACTACCTGAAAACCATTTGCGCCTTTGCCAATGGCGATGGTGGACGTTTGTTGGTGGGTGTTGATGACAATGGTGCTGTGGTTGGCGTAGACGACGCTAAAAATCTGCTAGAAACCCTGCCCAACAAAATCAACAACAAGCTGGCGTTGTTGGTAGATGTGGTAGCGCATGAGAGCAACGGTAAAACCTATATCGAAATCAGCGTGCAAAGCACTTTTGCTCCCGTGTCCTACGCTGGCAAGTTTTATAGACGCAGCGGCAGCAACACCATAGAGCTATCCGGCAGCAACCTGACTAACTTCTTGTTACGCAAATACGGAAAAACCTGGGACGACATTGCTGAAGAACGCTTTTCTCTGACTGATATTTGCCCCGACACCATAGAAAAATTCAAGCGCCGCGCTGCCGACCGCGTCCCTGATATAGCGGAAGAAAAAGACACCGAAACCCTGCTACGCAAGCTGAACCTGTATGACGGCGACCAGCTAAAGCGAGCCGCAGTGCTGCTGTTTGGCAAGAATCCGCAACAGTTTTACATCCAGTCACACTCGAAAGTTGGCCGTTTTCTGTCCGAAACTGATATTCAGAGCAGCGACATTATCGAAGGCAACCTGATCAATCAGGTGGATTTGATAATGGACGTGCTGCGGCTCAAATACCTCAGAGCCTATATTTCTTACGAGGGCATGCATCGGCGTGAAACGCTGGAATACCCCTATGATGCGCTGCGTGAGGCGATCATCAACGCGTTGATTCACCGCGATTACACCGACACCAGCAACCTGCAAATTCGTGTTTACGACGACAAGCTGGTGATGTACAACGGCGCAACCCTGAGCCGCGAAGTGCCGATAGAGCTGTTTGACCAGCCGCACCAGTCCAAGCCCTTCAACCCGACCATGGCAGCCGTGTTTTACAAGTGCGGCTACATCGAGAATTGGGGGCGCGGCACCCTGAACATCATTGACTACTGCCTGCAAGCTGGTCTGCCCAAGCCAGAGTTTGCCTATCAGTGGGGTGCGGTGAGGACTACGTTTTTTAAGAAGGAACAGGTTACACCGACATCCACCGGACAAGTAACCGGACAAGTAACCGGACAAGTAACCGGACAAGTTGATTCTTGGGCAATAGAGGTTTTGCTAGCCTGCAAAAACACAGAGCTGAGCAGGCAGCAAATTCAGGAAATTGTGAACATCTCGCATCGAGAAACATTTACCAATAACTATCTGAATCCGCTGTTGGAGCATGACTTGCTTGAGCGTACCATTCCTGACAAACCTCGCAGCTCCAAACAGAGATACAGACTTACACCCTATGGCAGGCAAGTCTTGTCTCAACACAACCTCCATGCCGGTAAACCATGAACTTCAACTTCAAAAAACTTAGGCAATTTTTAGCTTGCAAGAAAGTCTGAGCCCATAACACATATTTTGATATGACTATTGAAACTCACCGCATCGAACACAAGCAAACCCTCACCGATGGGCTAGAAAAAGAAGTTGTAGCTTTCTTAAACTCTGGCCAGGGCGGCGTTATTTATATTGGCATTAATAAGCAGGGCGAAGCTGTGGGCGTAGAAAGTGCGGATGACTTGCAGCTGAAAATTAAAGATCGGCTCAAGCACAACATCGCGCCTTCTTGCTTAGGCTTGTTTGAAATTATTTATGAGCGACAACAAGATAAAAGCATTATTAAGCTGATTGTTGCCGGTGGGCGAGAACGGCCTTATTACATCAAAAAGCACGGCATGTCTGAAAGAGGCTGCTTTATTCGTATTGGTAGCAGTAGCGAGCCCATGCCTGACAGTATGATTGAAGATTTATTTGCTAAGCGTGTACGTAATTCCCTTGGCAAAATCAAATCTCATCGCCAAAGCCTAACCTTTGAGCAGCTAAAAATTTATTACCAAGAAAAAGGCTTGTCCCTTAATGAACAATCTGCTACCAACCTAGAGTTACTTACCGAAGATGGTAATTATAACTACGTGGCATATCTGTTGGCGGATGAAAACGGCGCGTCGATTAAAGTGGCCAAATATGGCGGCAAAGACAAAATTAATTTAATCGAAAACGTAGAGCTAGGCTATTGCTCGCTCATTAAAGCCACTCACCGCGTGTTGGATAAATTAAAAATTGAAAACGCTATTACCACAGAAATTACCTATAAAGAACGCAAAGAAACCCCCTTGTGGAACCATGTAGCGTTAAGGGAAGCAGTCATTAATGCCATCGTACACAACGATTGGACTACCGAAGTGCCGCCCGTGTTTGAGATTTATAGCGACCGCATAGAAATCACCTCCACAGGTGGGCTGAGTAGCATTAAGAATACAGAAGACTTCTTTACTGGCTTTACAAAACCAATAAACCGCGAGTTAATGCGTGTTTTCAAAGATGTGGAATTGGTAGAGCATCTAGGGTCGGGCATGGGCAGGATACTGCCAGTATATGGGCGTGACAGCTTTCAGATTACCGAAAACTTTATGCGTTTAGTTTTCTATAAAACTGTAAATGAAGCGTCAGAAAAAACACTGCCCGAAGATGGGTTGCGACCGATTACGACCGATTACGACCGATTACGGCCAATTGCGACCGATAAAAAGCTAACCTTAGAGCAGATTG
>CAZVDA010000069.1:0-9781 GCA_964625365.1 uncultured Thiopseudomonas sp.
AGTGCCTTGAGGGACTCGTCAATCAGGGTTTCGCCACGCCTGTGGTAAACGGTGACGTATTTGTGTTCGGCCTGGAAGTACAGGATATCGTCCAGTGCAATACACTCCAGACCCTTGTGGGTCCTGGCGCTGATATGGGTGCGGGGTGCGGGTGCCGGGTTGTCTGTATCCGCCCGGGTCAGGCGCAGGGCGCGCTGCATGACCTGCTCAAGCTGTTCGGCCCGCACCGGCTTGACCAGATAGCCCAGTGCATGCACGGCAAATGCGGGCAGGGCAAACTCGTCATGGGCGGTACAGAAAATAATCGCCGGCGTGCTGGGCAGGCGGTTGAGGGCGGCGGCTACTTCCAGGCCGTCCAGCTCCGGCATCTGGATATCGAGCAACAGTACGTCCGGTTGCAGTTGTGCGCATAGCTGCAGTGCTTCGCTGCCGTTGGCGGCCTGTTCCTCCAGTAGCCGGCAGCCTTCAATGCGGCCCACCATGGCTGCCAGACGGGCGCGGGCCAGGGGTTCGTCATCTGCGATCAGTACTTTCATGGTCGGCAAGGCTCCCGGGTGCGACTGTACAGGGGTAGCTAATCTGGATACTAAACACACCAGCATCACTGCGGCTTGTCAAGCTGGCAGACGGGCCGAATAGAGCCTTGAGACGCAGGCGGATGTTTTCAAGCGCCATGCCGTTGCCATCGTGACGGGGGGCGGATCGTGGTAGTGGATTGTCCATGCGCAGGCTGAACCTGTCCTGCTCTACGCGGGCCTGTATCAGGATGGTGCCGCCGCCGGCCAGTGGCTGTATGCCGTGCAGGATGGCGTTTTCCAGCAGGGGCTGCAGGGTCAGATGGGGAATGGGCAGTGAGTCCGGCACGTCGTCGATCTGCCAGTCCAGTTGCAGCCGCTCGCCCATCCGGTGTTGCTCCAGTGACAGGTACTGACGGGCCAGGGCCAGTTCCTGCTGCCAGCTGGACAGGCCATCGTCCTGGCGCAGGACGGCACGAAACAGCGCCGACAGGTCAAGCAGGGCCAGTTCGGCCTTGTCGGGGTCGATCTGGATCAGGCTGGCAATGCTGTTGAGGCTGTTGAACAAAAAATGCGGGCGTATGCGTGCCTGCAGTGCCTGCAGGCGGGCCTGCAACTCGGCCCGCTGGCGGCGGCGGGCCTGGCTTTGCAGGTAAAAAATGCGTACCACCATGCCGGACATGATCAGGCTGATCAGGCCGTTTTTCAGGTACAGTGCCAGACCGCCCTGGCCGGCGCTGATAAAACCCTGAAAGTGCATTTGCAGTTGCTGGCTGGCAGCGGTACAGGCCAGGGTAACCAGCACCGTCAGCAGACAGGCAAGCAGGCTGGAATGCAGCGAGTCCAGATGCATCAGCCAGGGCCGTAGCGGGCAGAGTAGCGCCACGGTCAGCAAGACCACCCACTGCACGAAAAAAGACATGAGCGCCAGCCGTGACCAGTCAAAGGCGGGCATGGCGGATTCAGCCAGCACCAGTACTATCACCAGCAGCTCGGCCAGCAGCACCAGACCAAACAGGGCTTCCCCGCGACATAGTGCAGGCAGGAAGAAGTCGGTTTCTCGCGGGGCGGGCAGTGTGGATGTGTTCATGGCCACAGTGTCGCCTGCCCGTGGCGGCCACGCAAGGGCTGCTGCGGCTCAGGTGCCGCAACGATGATCCTGTTCACGGTTTTCCTGTACGCTGGCCCGCCGCAGGCGACCCTGCCTGTTCAGTACCAGTTGCCAGTCGATGGCACCCTCGCGGCACATAAAGAAGCGCCCGTTGCTTGCGGTACTGAAACCGTTGGCATGAAAAACGATATTTTGCTGAAAACCGGCCCATTGCAGCTTCAGGCGGCCAGCATCCAGACCGGTGATCTGTTCGGGCGGCGGCTGGGTGCTGCCCTGTGCCCTTGGCCGCAAAATCCAGCCCTGGCTCCAGTTGGTGCTGCATTGCTGTCCGTCGCTGCTGCCGCACAGCTCGACCGACACCCTGCGGGTTACTGCCAGGGCGCGAGCCTGATGTACGGCGCGCTCAATGGAGTGCATGACGGCCTGTGACCGGTTGTTTTCCATAAATTGTTGCCATGCCGGAATGGCAATCTGTGCCGCGATGGCCAGTATTGCCACAATAACCAGCAGTTCAACCAGGGTAATGCCCCGTTGTCGTAAATGCATGACCGCCTCCTTGCGCAGGTTTCTCCTTGCTGCTCCTGACTGTAGTCCTGATTTTTTAAAGGGTATGAAAAATATGCTGCGCCTTGCATCCTGCCGATAGCCGACTTATATATGGGCAAACTCAACAGGCCGCTGTGGCCGAGGACAATCCCATGACCGCCCTGATTATTCCCTGCGCCCGGTGCGCAGCCCCCAATCGAGTTCCTGCCGAACGCGCCGCCGACCAGCCCCGCTGCGGGGCATGTAGCCAGCCGGTATTGCAAGGCACGCCGCTGGAGCTGACCGCTGCCAGCTACGGCAAGCAAATTCGCGGGGATGTACCCTTGCTGGTTGATGTCTGGGCGAGCTGGTGTGGCCCGTGTCGCCAGTTCGCACCGGTATTTGAGCAGGCTGCACGGCAGCTGCAGGGCGTGTGCCGGCTGGCCACACTGGATAGCGAAGCGGAGCAGCAGCTGGCCGGCCAGCTGGGCATCCGTTCCATTCCGTCACTGATCCTGTTTAAAAACGGCAAGGAAGTGGCCCGCCAGAGTGGTGCCATGGCGTTGCCGCAACTGCTGGGCTGGCTGCGTCAGCAGGGCGTGAATGCGTAAGTGACAGGCGTCTGTCTGCCTGCTAAAGCAGTCGCCATCTGCTATCATGCGCCGATGTTTTAACCTGCACCGGAATCACCATGAGCGCAAACCAGAATACCGAAAAAACCAACCAGTCCTGGGGTGGCCGTTTTAGCGAGCCAGTGGACGCCTTTGTTGCCCGATTCACCGCTTCCGTCGATTTCGACCAGCGCCTGTACCGCCACGACATCATGGGTTCGCTGGCACATGCCAAAATGCTGACCAAGGTTGGCGTGCTCAATGCTGACGAGCTGAAAGCGATTGAAGAAGGCCTGAGCGCCATCCAGCAGGAAATCGAGGCCGGCCAGTTTGAATGGCGCACCGACCTTGAAGACGTACACATGAATATCGAAGCGCGGCTGACCGAGCGCATCGGCATTACCGGTAAAAAATTACATACTGGCCGCAGCCGCAATGATCAGGTGGCCACCGATATCCGCCTGTGGCTGCGTGATGAAATTGACGTGATTCTGGCCGAGCTCACCCGCCTGCAACAGGGTTTGCTGGAACTGGCCGAGCGTGAAGCCGACACCATCATGCCGGGCTTTACCCACCTGCAAACCGCCCAGCCAGTCACCTTTGGCCACCATCTGTTGGCCTGGTTTGAAATGCTGAGTCGCGACTATGAGCGTCTGGTTGATTGCCGCAAGCGCACCAACCGCATGCCGCTGGGCAGCGCCGCGCTGGCCGGCACCACTTACCCGATTGACCGCACTGTTACCTGCGAGCTGCTGGGTTTTGAAGCCATTTCCGGCAACTCGCTGGATGGTGTATCTGATCGCGACTTTGCCATCGAGTTTTGCGCTGCTGCCAGTCTGGCGATGATGCACCTGTCACGCTTTTCCGAAGAATTGGTGATGTGGGCCTCGGCGCAGTTCAACTTTATCAACCTGCCGGACCGTTTCTGCACCGGCAGCTCGATCATGCCGCAAAAGAAAAACCCTGATGTGCCCGAGCTGATTCGCGGTAAATCGGGCCGTGTTTTTGGTGCTTTGACCGGCCTGCTAACCCTGATGAAAGGCCAGCCACTGGCCTACAACAAGGACAACCAGGAAGACAAAGAGCCGCTGTTTGACGCTGCCGATACCCTACGCGACAGCCTGCGCGCCTTTGCCGACATGGTGCCGGCCATCGAGCCCAAGCGCGAGTTTATGCGTGAAGCCGCGCGTCGTGGCTTCTCCACCGCTACCGATCTGGCGGACTACCTGGTACGCCAGGGCTTGCCGTTCCGTGACTGCCACGAGATTGTCGGCCTGGCGGTGCGCTATGGCGTGGAGCAGAACAAGGATCTGGCTGAAATGAGCCTGGACGAATTGCGCCGGTTCAGCGACAAAATCCACGACGACGTGTTTGAAGTACTGACGCTGGAAGGTTCGGTCAATGCCCGCAACCATATTGGCGGCACTGCACCGGATCAGGTGCGGGCTGCGGTCAAGCGGGGGCGGGAGTTGCTGGCGGGGCGGTGATTTTTTTGCGGGCCTTGTTTGGATCGTGTTTTGGTGTGTGTTTGGCTGCGCCGGGGTATGGGCAGCGCAAACACGCCGCAAGTACATCCCTGTAGGCTCCAGCAACGCCATCCATGGCGTTGCAAGGTTTGCTCCACCCATACCCCGGCGCGCCCTCGGACTCCGGGTTGCCTGCAGGCCCGCAGGTGGAGTGGGGGAGTGGTGTTTTGATTGCTTGCCGGCAACACGGAGTCGGTGGCAGCAGCGGGGTGCAGGTGTAGCAGGGATGTGCCGCCATGGATGGCGGCATGGAGCCTACAGGGACGTACTTGCGGCGACCCTGCGAAACCTCACCCCGCTGATGCTTGCCCCTGATAGCCAGACAACCAGTAGCTTTACCTGGAATCACACATAAAACAGAGCCTAGATCCATGACCAGCCAGCCCAGAGACAACCGTTACCAGGTCAGCGCCGACCGGCAGTCGCCGGTGCGTAAAGTGCGCTATGTGGAAACCAACAGGGGCGATGCTGACGAATGCACCCTGTGCCAGCTGGATGACGGCAGCATGGGCGGAGAACACCTTATGAACGAAGAAACCCCCGCAACCCTGCCCGACGAAGAAGACCTGCTGGTCCAGCAACAGCTGGTCGATGCCGTGGAAAACCAGCTGGTGGCCAACGAGCCGCCCTGCGTGCAGGCCGTGCTCAACAAACTGACCCTGGTTGGCGTTGAACGCGAAGAAGCCATTGAAATGATGGCTTATGTGCTGGCAGTCGAAATCCAGCTTACCTTTCTTCATGACCGCGCCTTTGACGCGGCCAGCTACGAGCGTATGCTGCGCGAGCTGCCCCAGCTTCCCGAAATGCCGGATACTGCTGTATAACGGCCTATCATTCCACAACTTATAAGGATGCACCCATGGCCCTCACCCAAGAACAGCTGGAAGAACTGCAGCTGCTGAGCCTGTTTCCTGTCAACACCTTGCAGGCCGGCCTTAAAATCCACAGCGATGCCGCACCGGTGCGTATCGAGGCTGCCCAGCGTCTGTTTGTCAAAGGGCTGATTACCCAGCACGATGGCGGTTACCTGACCAACCTGGGGCTGGAAGCCGCCCAGCAGCTGGAGTCGCTGAAGACCATGCTGGCTGCGGACTGATGCCCCGCCATGGCGCAAATCAGGCCCGTTATTGAAGAAGGGATAGACCGCAAGGATCTGTCCCGCATACGGGCACGCTTTCTCAAACTCAACCAGGCGCGGCTGGAGCGGGCGGCGTTTAGCCTGTCCAGTCGCCAGCAGCAGGTTTTGCGCCTGTTGCCGTTGCTGCTGCACGTCAATCACCCGCTGTTGCCCGGTTATGTCTCTACGGGCACGCCTTCCTGGTTCAACGATTACAGCCCCGCACCCGAGCTGGTGCAGGAAGCCCAGGGGCTGGCCCGCTCGTTCAGTTACAAGCCCCGCATTGGTTACGACCGTGGCAACCTGTATAGCCTGTTCCTGATGGGCAGTGTCGGCTCAATGGGGCAGGGCGTGCAGAGCGACATGGATTTCTGGTTGTGCCATGCCCCCGAACTGGACGAATCCCAGCTAGCCAGTTTGAGGCGCAAGTGTGACGCATTGCAGGACTGGGCGCACAGCCTGGGTGCACAGATTACCCTGTTCCTGATCAACCCCGCCCACTATGTGACCGGTGCCCGTGATGGCGTGCTGACCTCGGACGACTGTGGCACCACCCAGCACTATCTGTTACTGGATGAATTTTACCGCACGGGTGTCTGGCTGGCCGGGCGCACTCCGCTGTGGTGGTATGTGCCCGACTATGAAGAACACCGCTATACCGAATATTGTTCGGCACTGCTGGGCAAGCGCTTTGTCCGCCCCGAAGACGTGGTGGATCTGGGGCATCTGGCCCAGATTCCTGCCCACGAATTTGCCGGTGCCGGCATGTGGCAGATCTACAAGGGGATTGCCGAACCTTACAAGTCGTTGCTCAAGCTGCTGTTGATCGAGGTGTATGCGGGACAGCATCCACAGGTGGACTGCATCAGCCGGCAATTCAAGCGGGCCATTTACAAGGGCGATCCCGACTTTGATGCGCTGGATGCCTACGTCATGCTGTACCGCCGGCTGGAGGACTACCTGCAGGCGCGTGGCGAGGCGGAGCGGCTGGAGCTGGTGCGCCGCTGTTTTTACCTGAAAATCGGCATTCGCATGAGCCAGCCCGGCCATGCCAGACGCCACGACTGGCAGCGCCAGTTGCTGTGGCGTCTGGTGCGCGAATGGCGCTGGGACGAGGCGCAGCTTAAAAACCTCGACCGGCGCAATAGCTGGCGGGTCGGCGAGGTGCAGGAAGAACGGCGCTTGCTGGTCAGCGAGCTGATGTCCAGTTACCGTTTTTTGCGCCAGTGGGCGCAGGGACGGGAAGATACCGCCAGTACCAGCGCCCGCGATCTGGCAGTGCTTGGCCGGCGGCTGTATGCCGCCTTTGAGCGCAAGGCCGACAAGGTTGAACATATCAACCCGCAGATCTCTGGTGACATGACCGAGCCGGCGCTGACGCTGGTTGAGTACAGCGCCGATGATGACGACAACAGCCGCTGGGCTTTTTATCGTGGCAACCTCGGACGCAGCGAACTGGACTATCACAGCCCGGTCAAGCGTATGCCCGGCCTGCTTGAACTGCTGGCCTGGAGCTGGCGCAACGGCATTCTGGATGCGTCCACCAAGCTTACCGTGCTGACCCGCCAGAGCAGCCTGACCGAGCGCGACCTGTACGAGCTGCTGCAGTGCCTGATGCGCGATTTTCCGCTGGGCGGCGACGAGCCGGACGAAAAAACTCTGCTGCAGCCTGCCCGGACGGTGCGCAGCATGCTGGTGGTCAATCTGGCCCGCGACCCCTTTCCGATGTTGCTGCACGAAGACGTGCATATCGCCACGGAACAGACCAACCCGCTGGATTTTTCCGGACGGCGGGAAAATCTGGTGCGCAGTATCGACCGGCTAAGCCTTAACAGCTGGAACGAGCTGCTGGTGCATTCATGGGATGGCCCCGATGCACTGCCGGACTGTCTGGCCTGTTTGCTGGGTGAGCGGACGGCAGGGCTGGACCCGCAGGTCAGCGTGTACAGTTTTGGCCGCACCCGCGCCGCGGCCATTGCTGCCCGCGTGGCGGCAGTGGTCAATGAGCTGATGCAGGCGGCCGGCCAGGGTGACATGCGTTTTTTGCTGCAGATCCAGGCCGGTTTTCATGTGCTGGAATGGCGCGAAGGAGCGGTGGACCTGCACTCGATGACGGGCGTCAGGCAACTGGAAGACTTTTTGGCCCAGCCGCGGCATGCCGGCCCTGTCTGGCAGCTGGATTCGCTGGCGCTGGACGGTCACCCGTTACGGCAGGTGCTGCCCCTGGCGTTGCCGGGCCGTATCGAACTGTTTTTCTGGGTGCAGGGCGAGCAGGCGCTGATTTTGCTGATGGATGAGCGCAACTGCCTGTTCCGCCAGCAGGTACCCTTTTATAGCGAGCAAAGCCTGCTGTTGCCCTGGCAGCGCTTCTTTGGCGCCCTGCAATACCGGCAGGACAGCAGCCTGGCTGCCGCCGACCTGCTACGCCCGGGGCTGGACGTGCGTTACTTCCGGATTCTGCCCCAGTCGGCGGGCCGGGCGCGTGGCGTGGAAAGCTACAGCGTGCCGGCCCCGGGTGAAGAGCGTTTTTATCCGGTGCAGGCGATTGTCAACAGCCATGGAGCGGTCACCCTGTACTGCAATGGTCACGAGTTCTCCGAGCTGGATCACGGCGACCGGCTGTATGACAGGGTGGCTGCCAATATCCTGGCCATGCGCCGTGGCGCGGAGCGCTATCCCTGTTATATCACCGATCTGGACATACCGCAGGACCTGACACGCCAGCCGCCGGGTACCAGTCAGCTGCTGGTCAGGAAGGCTGCGCTGGAAGCCAGCCTCAACAGGGCACTGCTAGGGCAGGATTGAGTCAGAGCGCGGAAAAGTCCGCGCTGCCCGCACCCTGTTCATGACACAGCCCGTCCAGCCACTGACCCAGACTGCGCCGGTCGCTGGTACACAGCCAGGTGCCGCTGGCGGTGTCGTAATCGAAGTGAAAACCGCCGCTGCGTGCCGCTACCCAGATCTGGTGCAGCGCTTCCTGGCGGCTGAGGATGACCTGGCTGCCATTGTCAAACACCAGGGTGAGGATGCCGCCGCTGTTTTCGATGTCCACATCCAGGTCGCTGTCGTCGAGAATGTCTTCGATGTGCTGCTGTACTTCATCCACCAGGTCATGAAAGGCGCTGCTGTTCAGGGGCATGGGTGAGTCCTCGGAGTAAGTAATGGGCAAGCCTGCCATGGCTAGGTATACTTTGCCAATTTACCCCATGCGTTAAGGAAGTTCCAAATGAAGCGCCGCCTGCTGCCCCTGATTGGCCTGATGATCATGCTGGGACTGACCAGCGCCTGTGGACAAAAAGGTCCGCTGTACCATCCCGATGACGAGCAAACCGTCAAGGAGCGCAGCAAAGACAAGTTTGAACTGTGAGGCGCGGCATGACTGATTTTTCTGTACATGACGGACAGCTGTTTGCCGAGGGTGTGGCCCTGCAGCAGATTGCCGCCAGCCACGGCACGCCCACCTATGTGTATTCCCGCGCCCATCTGGAGCGCCAGTACCGCAGCTATGCCGATGCCCTGCAGGGCGTCGATCATCTGGTGTGCTTTGCGGTAAAAGCCAACTCGAATCTGGCGGTGCTCAATGTGCTGGCCAGACTGGGCGCCGGTTTTGACATTGTTTCCGGTGGCGAGCTGCAGCGTGTGCTGGCTGCCGGTGGCGATGCCGGCAGGGTGGTGTTTTCCGGCGTGGGCAAGAGCCGTGACGAAATGCGCATGGCGCTGCAGGCTGGCGTGTACTGCTTCAATGTCGAGTCGGCCAGCGAGCTGGAGCGCCTGCAAGAGGTGGCCGCCGAGCTGGGCGTGCAGGCACCGGTATCCTTGCGCGTTAATCCCGACGTGGATGCAGGCACCCACCCTTATATTTCTACCGGCCTTAAAGAAAACAAGTTCGGCATCGCCATTGAAGATGCCGAAGAGGTCTATCTGCGTGCCGCCCGCCTGCCCAATATCCACATTACCGGCGTCGACTGCCATATCGGCTCGCAGCTAACCACGCTGGAACCGTTCATGGACGCGCTGGACCGCGTGCTGTTGCTGATCGACCGTCTGGCTGAGTGCGGTATTTACCTTGAACATCTGGACCTGGGCGGTGGCCTGGGTGTGCGTTACCGTGACGAGCAGCCGCCCTGTGCCGGCGCGTATATGGCGCAGGTGCGCCAGCGTGTGGAAGGCCGCGGCCTGAAGCTGGTGTTCGAGCCGGGACGTTATATTGCTGCCAATGCCGGCGTGCTGCTGACCCGCGTTGAATGCCTGAAAATCAACGAAGGAAAATCCTTTGCCGTGGTGGATGCCGCCATGAATGACCTGATCCGTCCTGCGCTTTACGAAGCCTGGATGGATATTGTGCCGGTGGTGCCGCGCGCGGGCGAAAGCCGCAA
>CAZVDA010000070.1:0-9733 GCA_964625365.1 uncultured Thiopseudomonas sp.
TGTCAGAAACCATGCTTGTTTTTGATATAGCAAAAAGCGTATATCAGAATCTCGCCTACTCGCAAGCCTTATATCAAAAAAGAGCGATAATCTGAAATAACGATTTTTATATATCAGAATTGCGTAAGAGCCTCACAAGCGGCACAAACACAAAACCCGCCATTCGGAATCAATGACCTACATATCGTCACACATATCTGTAGTGAAGGGCTGGTACTAGTCAGCAATAACTTGAAAGAGTTTGAGCGGGTGGCCGGGTTGCGGATGGAGAACTGAGTGGAGCAATAAGCCTTGCTTACTCAAACATCATCCTGCTGAAAGTGTCTTATCTGGTGCACCCGCTCGTGCAGAATGGTGACAATTCCGACTGCTCCGTCAGACAGCCAGCGCCAGTAAACAACATGCTTTTCGTAGCGGTAATAAAAGCCTTCAACACCAAACTCGGCGGGTACTGGCCTGGAAGCAACCCTATGCTGGCTGATCAGGGAAAAAGACTGAAACAAGCCGGTAATATAACGTTCTGCCTGCTGTTCTCCCCAGTGTTGGCGGGTATAACGATAAATTTCATCCAGCCGGACAGAGGCAGATTGCTGAATACGCACGCTGTCCACGGAATTAATTCCTGTTGCGGGCAATCACCTCAGCCGCACTCAGCGGCTGATAGGACGACTCAGGTGCCTCAAACGCCAGAGTCAGCTCGGCCTTGAGGCGCTCAAACGCTTCGGCCTCAACCCGGTCCTTGTCCCGCCGAATCAGATCGCGAATGTATTCACTCACGTTGTCATAGGCTCCGTGCTCGCCTGTATTGGCGGCAACAAAATCACTGAGCGAACCTTTAAGGCGAACGGTCATGGTAGTCGTGCGTGGCATGATTGCATGCTCCCGGCTGAAAGCGTGTAATGAATATAACCAATAAAAACCACAGCCTCAACACCCGCTCGGCAGAGCACGCAGATGCAAGCTCCTGCACAACAACCCCTTGAAGCACGACAAATTACGCGACATAATGCTGTCGCGCTTTGTCACGGTGGTATGACAGGGTGCGTTACCAGAACCACAAGGGCATACACAATGGCCAAACTCACGCTTGGCGAAGAACTGCAACTGATCGAAGCCGTGGTCGATGCACACCCGAATGGCATAGGCATTACCGGTATCGAGACCGAACTCCAGCAGCGCCACGGGCTTTCCCTCAACCGTCGCACGCTACAACGCCGTCTGCAACACCTCATCAAAGAGCAGCGCCTGACGACTGAAGGTGAAAGCATTGCCCTGATTTACAAACAAGCCGCAAGCAAACCTGACGAAACCAGAACACCACACACCCGCGTTGCTTCTGACGCAGGGCTGTACGTCGCCACCTCCCCGGAAGGCGCGAGCATTCGTGACCAGCTACGCCGGCCACTTATGCACCGCCCGCCCGTCGCCTACCAAAGGGAATTTCTGGATTCCTACCAGCCCGGCGAAACCTTTTATCTGCCGGAATCGATCAGAGCTCAACTGCACGAAATGGGACGCACCGCTGTAGATGAACGCCCAGCGGGCACCTATGCCCGCGACATCATGGGACGCTTGCTGGTCGATCTGGCCTGGGCTTCTTCGCGACTGGAAGGCAATACCTACAGCAGGCTCGACACCCAGAACCTGATCGAGCTTGGCCATATCGCCCAGGGCAAGAACATCATTGAGACGCAGATGATCCTGAATCATAAGGCAGCGATTGAAATGCTCATCGAGGATGCTGACGAGATTGGCTTTGATGCCTTTACCTTCAAGAATCTGCATGCTGTCCTGTCTCAGGATTTACTGCCCGACCCGCTCAGCTGTGGCCGTTTGCGCCGTCGCCCGGTGGATATTTCCGGCACCCTGTTTCATCCGCTGGCAATGCCGCAGGTGATCGAGGATTGTTTTACCACCCTGCTGGCCAAGGCCGCCGCCATCCCCGATCCGTTTGAACAGGCGTTTTTCCTGATGGTGCAACTGCCCTATTTGCAACCTTTTGACGACGTAAACAAACGCGTCTCCCGCCTGGGAGCCAACATTCCGCTGTTCAAGCACAACCTTTGCCCGCTGTCGTTCATTGATGTGCCCGAACAGGCATATATTGAAGGCATCATCGGCGTATATGAGCTGAACCGCATCGAACTGCTACGCGATGTATTTATCTGGGCATACGAGCGATCTTGCCAGCGTTATCTGGCCATTACTAAAACCATGGTCGAACCCGACCCGCTGAAAATCAAATACCGGGAAACGCTGATACAAGCCGTGCAAAACGTAGTAAAAAACCTGCAACAGCCCACGGAATCCTTCATTGCAGCAGTCAGTCAGGATCATGCCGAGCCTGCTGATATGGCAGCTTTCAGAGAGCTGCTTAAGGTTGCGCTAGAACAGCTACACGAAGGCAGTGTTGCCCGTTACCGGCTGCGGCGGTCGGAATATATTGCGTGGCGGCACAGGATAGACAACGATTGAGCAGGAGGAAATAGTTTGGTTATCCCCTCAGGATCCTACTGCAGTCAGGCCATCCCCATAAAAGCAGCACGCGGCAACATCCAGCGCCCTGGCTGGCCGGGCAACTCAACAAAACCAAAATGCTGATAAAACGATGCTGCCGCCGGTGACTTTGCATCCACAACCAGAGCAGCCACCGCCAGCGTTTGACTGGCCGCCCGCACCCGCTGGCAGGCATCGGCCAACAGGATTGCACCAAGCCCCTGCCCGTGAAATACATGATCCACTGCCAGCCGACCAAGCAGGGCAACAGGCACCGGGTAACGGGGCAATTTTTTACGCAGGTTTTCCGGCAATGTTTGTGCCGCAATGCTGGATGCGCTTAACGTGTAAAAACCGGCAACCACGCAGGGCTGGCCGTCCGGACTGGCCACAAACGCCCGCGCCACTCCACGCTTGATATCCTGCCCGGCATAGCGGCGCAGATAATCATTCAGCGCCTGCTCCCCGCAGTCAAAATCGGCAATACAGGCTGCGCTATCCAGCGCCCGAATCCTGTAATCCATTAGGGCTTCACATGCCTGGCATGGAGATCGAATGCCCGCTGCAATGCCGGATTGGGCTGTGCTGGCGCATCCAGCGCCTGAAGAAAGGCGGCAAAATCTTCCTGGCTCAGCACCATCGACTCATGCGCCTCGATCAAGGATTGCGCCTGCTCCACAGCAGTACCCAGCACAAACTCGGAGACACTCATGTGGGCGTAGGCAGCGGCTTTGTCCAGCAGGTTGCGGACATTTTGATCGCAGCGGATATGCAGGCGGGTGTCTTTGGTTAATGCGGTCATGGTCAGGCTCCCAGATTTCAGCAGAACAATTGTGCGCCGTTTGTGCGCACATTATCAATGCGGTTCAGTCTGGAATCAACCTGCAGGATTGCGCCAGGCTCCAACACAATTCACCGCCGGTTATATTCTTGCTATGCTGCACCGCTGCTTTAACCGGTAAATCACGGCTTTAATCCCAGTCGACCTTGGTTATTCACTTAATATAATAGGCAGACAGCTGCTTAATCACCGCACAGTAGTAAACAACCCAGTAAACTGTAAAGGAAAACCCATGAAAATCTCTACCATCCTTGATCACATCGACAGCGGCCATATGGCCTTACCAGAGTTTCAGCGTGGCTATGTATGGAATCGCGAGCAAGTGCGTGGGTTATTTGATTCTTTATACCGTCGTCATCCAGTGGGCGGTTTGTTAGTTTGGGCGACAGAATCTAAAAGCGCAGACCACCGTGGCGATGGTCTATTAGCCGCTGGCATAGTTAAACTGCTACTTGATGGTCAGCAGCGTATCACTTCCTTATACGGTGTGGCACGTGGAAGGCCGCCCAAGTTTTTTGATGGTAATGCTAAAGCTTTTACTGGGCTGCATTTTCATCTTGAAGATGAAGTGTTTGAGTTTTACCAACCCATTAAAATGAAAGACGACCCACTATGGGTAGATGTAACAGCTTTATTTCAAAAAGGGCTGGGAGACTCCATAACCCTGCTCAATTTTTTACCTAATATTCAGCCCAAGTTGGGCGAGTACATTACGCGCTTAAATACTGTTTTAGAAATTTTACAAATAGATATACACGCTGAAGAAATTACGGGCAAAGACATGACCCTTGATGTGGTGGTGGATATTTTCAATCGTGTAAACAGTGGCGGCACAAAGCTTTCTAAAGGTGACTTAGCACTTGCAAAAATCTGCGCCGAATGGCCTGCTGGCCGCGATAAAATGAAAGAAGAGCTGCAGCGTTGGCAGGATAATGGATTTAATTTTAACCTTGACTGGTTGCTCCGATCGGTGAATACCGTACTAACTGGAGAAGCTAAATTCCAATATCTGCACGAAAAAACCGCTGATGAAATTCAAGACGCACTCCATCGCTCGACCAAGCAAATAGACTACTGCCTGAACTTAATTAGTGGGCGCTTGGGCTTAGACCATGATCAAGTTTTCTTTGGTCGTTTTGGTATCCCCGTAATGGCAAGATATTTAGACCAAAGACTTGCTAACAACTTGGGCTCCATGAATGAAAAGGAACGTGACAAGCTTCTTTTCTGGTATGTGCAAGCAGCCATGTGGGGGCGTTTTTCAGGCTCAACCGAATCTTTCATTGACAAAGATTTAGAAGCCATTAGTGGACAAGATGGCAACTTGGATAAGCTATTAGAGCAGTTGAGGCTATGGCATGGTGGATTAAAGGTTGAAGCTGGTCACTTTACTGGCTGGAGCCTTGGCGCAAGGTTTTACCCTGTACTTTATATGATGACTCGTATGGGCGAAGCCAAAGACTGGGGAACTGGCTTGCCTTTAAAAGCAAACTTGCTCGGAAAAATGAACCGTTTAGAAGTGCATCATATTTTTCCTAAAGCACAGCTTTATAAGTACAAAGCCGGCAATTACGGTAAGGCAGAAGTCAATGCTTTAGCGAATTTTTGTTTTTTAACAAAAGATACCAATCTAAAAATCAGTGACCGTTTACCAGAACACTATTTTCCAGAAATTGAAGCAGCTCATCCTGGCACTTTATCCTCGCAATGGATTCCGATGGAGCCTGAATTATGGAAAATTGATCGCTTCCGCGACTTCCTAGAAGCTCGCAAAGAGTTATTGGCTAATGAATTTAATCAGCTAATGGAAGACTTGCTGCATGGAGAAACTCAATGGCTTTCTGGTCAAGCGGTTTCGCAGCAGGAAGAAATTATTATCCCGAGCGGCATAAGCAGTACGGAAGAAGAAGCAGAACTTGAGGCGCTTAATGCATGGACTGAAAAACAAGGCTTGCCTAAAGGAATAATGGCTTATGACTTTGCCGACCCAGAGACTGGCACGCAAAAAGCAGTGTTTGATCTGGCCTGGCCTGAAGGTTTACAGGCAGGTTTAAGCCAGCCTGTTGCCGTACTGCTAAATGAAGACGCTCAAGTTGTTGCTTTGGCTAGCCAAGCTGGATTTAAGTGCTTTACTGCAGCCGGCGAATTTAAGCGATATGTAACAACTATGAATGCTTAGGCAAATTAGCTCATGTCCTACCAACCGCCCTACCAGCTAACCAACACCCTGCTTTCTGTGGTGGCAGAAATTGCCGAGCTGATTGGCCGCTGGTCAGCCAAGAACAATGACAACCTGATACCCAGGTTACGGCGTGAAAACCGTATTCGTACCATTCAGGCATCTTTGGCGGTGGAGCAAAACTCGTTAACGCTGGAACAGGTAACGGCACTACTGAACGGCAAAACCGTTCTGGGGCCGCCGAAGGAAATTCAGGAAGTACACAATGCCTTTGCCGCCTACGAAGCTTTGCCAAAATGGCAAACGGGCAATCTTGAGCACCTGTGTAAGGCGCATCAGCTGCTGATGCAGGGTCTGAATTTGGAGGCCGGCCAGTTCCGCAGTGGCGGAGTAGGGATTTTTCGCGGCAAAGAGCTGGTACACATGGCACCGCCTGCCAATCAGGTACCACGTTTGATGCAGCAGTTATTTGACTGGCTCAAAACCACCGACGCTCATACGCTGGTCGTCTCGGCAGCTTTTCATTATGAGCTGGAGTTTATCCATCCTTTTGCCGATGGCAACGGGCGCATTGGCCGCTTGTGGCAAACCAAAATCCTCAGTGAATGGCAGCCCATTCTGGCCTATTTGCCGGTAGAAACCGTCATCCGCTCACGCCAGACCGAATACTATCAGTGCCTGGGCGAAGCCGATGAGCAGGCGGATTGCACTGGGTTTATTGAGTTTATGTTGCTGGCCATCAAGCAATCGCTTGAGGAAGGAATTGAACAGCAGATTGGGCTAGAGTCAGGGCTAGAGTCAGGGCTAGAGTTGGGGCTAGAGTCAGAATTGGCGAAAGAGGTACTTCAGTTGCTGGTTAATGAGCCGCTGAGCCGCACAGAAATTGCTAGGGCGCTTGGCCATAAAAGCGTTTCGAGCGGCTTGAATCGACAAATTAAATGGCTGCTTGAGCATGAATATATTGAATATACCCTTCCTGATAAGCCCAATAGCCGATTGCAAAAATATAGGCTAATGCAGATAGGCAAGTGCGTAAAGGTAAACAATAAGTAGCTTTTTCATAAAGAGTTTTATTATAGCCATTTATCATTTAAACTAGGATTACGCCATGACCAAATGGCAGGAAATGCTGCAGCTAAAAAGCCGCATACAATTAAAAAGCTAAAATTACTCATTGCATTAAAAACTAAAGCGACAGAAATAACAGCGCAAAAACGCAAGGTAGATGATCGAGAACTGAACTCGGAAAACCATTTACTGAAGTAAATCATACTTAGCACAAGAGACATAAATGCTGCGAAAACTAAAGGAAAAATCGGTTCTTCTTCATCAGGCGTAGGGCTTCCATATATTTCCCATAATCTTATTATTTTCTCGTCTTCATCAGAAAAGAAAGGAATTCCCAATAAAAACGCTAATCCTGCATATAGAACAAAAGCTAAGGCTTGCGGTCCGTTTCCATATGAATATCTCATCGCTCTAACCCTTGTTTAAACAATTTCATACAAACTTAATTGCATTCAATATAAGTAAGCCACACAAACAAACCCGCCATTCGGCGGGTTTGTTTAACAAGCTACATTAACCCTCACCCCAGCTGCGAAACATCCGCCACACTCAGGAACAACCCACGCAACTGCGCCAGCAGTGCATGGCGGTTGGCGCGGGTGGC
This sequence comes from uncultured Thiopseudomonas sp., assembly GCA_964625365.1. Lineage (GTDB taxonomy): Bacteria > Pseudomonadota > Gammaproteobacteria > Pseudomonadales > Pseudomonadaceae > Thiopseudomonas. The sequence goes on from CAZVDA010000070.1 coordinate 7,189, forward strand.
GCTGTCTTCGGCGTTAACCATGACATCGTCAAAGAAGGCATCCACCGGCTGTTGCAACAGCGCCAGACGAGTCAGGATACCAGTGTAGTCGTGGGCAGCAGCCAGCGGGGCTACGTCCTGTTGCGCCTGTTGCAGGGCGGCGAACAGGGCTTTTTCTGCGGCTTCGGCCAGCAGGGTTTCCTGTACTGCGCCGCCCTCGGCATCGCCAAGTATGTTGGACACGCGCTTGTTGGCGGCGGCCAGGGCTTCGGCTTCGCTCAGGCTGCGGAAGTGCTGTACCGCCTGTACACGCTGGTCAAAGTCCAGCGGCGAGTCGGGATGCACGGCACGCACCGCCTGATAGACGCTGATCTCGATACCGGCATCTTCGTAACGGGCACGCAGACGGTCGAACACGAAGTCGTGTACCTGCGCCAGCAGGCCGTCGGCCTTGATGCGGGAACCGTACTGGTCGATGGCGGCTTGCAGCAGCGGGGTCAGCGGCAGTTCCAGTTTTTTCTCGATCAGGATGCGCAGCACGCCCAGCGCGGCACGGCGCAAGGCATAAGGGTCGCGGCTGCCGGTAGGCAGCATGCCGACACCGAAGATGCCGACCAGCGTATCCAGCTTGTCGGCAATGGCAACCGCTGCGCCGGTCAGGCTGGCGGGCAGTTCGGCACCGGCACCACGGGGCATGTATTGCTCGTTGAGTGCGGCGGCAATATCGCCCGGCTCGTTATTTAGTTGCGCATAGTAGTAGCCGGCAATGCCCTGCATTTCCGGGAACTCGCCGACCATTTCGGTGGCCAGGTCGCACTTGGACAGAATACCGGCACGGGCGGCGTGTTCGGCGTTGCCACCAATCTGGCCGGCAATCAGCGCCGCCAGTGCGGATACGCGCTCGGCTTTTTCATATACGGTGCCCAGTTCGGCCTGGAACACCACGTTTTTCAGGCGCTCGTTGAAGCTTTCCAGCGGCTGTTTCTGGTCTTGCAGGAAGAAGAACTCGGCATCGGTCAGGCGCGGACGCACCACTTTTTCGTTACCGGCAATCACTTGTGCAGGATCTTTGCTGTCCAGGTTGGATACGGTGATAAAGCGTGGCAGCAGTTTGCCGTTTCCATCGACCAGACAGAAATATTTCTGGTTGTCCTGCATGGTGGCAATCAGGGCTTCCTGCGGCACTTGCAGGAAGTGCTCTTCAAAGGAGCACACCAGCGGCACCGGCCATTCGACCAGTGCGGTGACTTCGTCCAGCAGCGCAGCCGGTACGACCGCCTGGCCGTTTTCTTTGGCGGCCAGCTCGTTGACACGGGCGGCAATCAGCCCGCGACGCTCGTTGAAGTCCACCAGCACCTTGGCGTTGCGCAGGGCTTCCACATAGTCCGCCGGACGCTGGATGCTGACCGGCTGGTTATGGTGGAAGCGGTGGCCCATGGACTCGCGGCCAGCGGTTTGCGCCAGCAAGGTGCAATCCACCACCTGTTCACCCAGTAGCATCACCAGCCACTGGGTCGGGCGGACAAATTCTTCACGGCGGGCACCCCAGCGCATGCGCTTGGCAATCGGCAGCTTGTCCAGCGACTGCTGCACGATACCCGGCAGCAGGGCGGTGGTGGCCTGACCGGCAATCTGTTGCACATAGCGCAGCTTGGCACCGCTGCGGTCGATGGCATCCAGCTCCACGCCGCACTTGCGGGCAAAGCCCAGTGCGGCCTGGGTCGGCTTGCCTTCGGCATCAAAGGCGGCCTGTACCGGCGGGCCATCGACGGCCTGCTCACGGTCGGCCTGGCTTTGCGCCAGCTGTTCAACCAGCACCGCCAAACGACGCGGTGCGGCGTAGCTGTGTACCTTGCCATGCGGCAGGCCGGCGGCTTGCAGGCCGGCGACAATGCCGTCGGTGAAGGCTTGCGCCAGGGTTTTCAGCGCCTTGGGTGGCAGCTCTTCGGTACCCAGCTCGACCAGAAAATCCTGTGTGCTCATTGTTCTGCCTCCAGCTTGGCCAATACTTCGTCGCGCAGATGCTCGGGTGCCATGGGGAAGCCCAGTTTGGCACGCGCTTGCAGGTAGCTTTGCGCCACGGCACGCGCCAGTGTGCGCACCCGCAGGATGTAACGCTGACGCTCGGTCACGGAAATGGCACGGCGGGCATCCAGCAGGTTGAAGGTGTGGCTGGCCTTGAGCACCATTTCATAGGTGGGCAGCGGTAGTTCCAGCGCAATCAGGCGGTTGGCTTCGCTTTCGTAGAAGTCGAACAGCTCGAACAGCTTTTCCACGTTGGCGTGTTCAAAGTTGTAGGTGGACTGCTCCACTTCGTTCTGGTGGAACACGTCGCCGTACGTCACCTTGCCGAACGGGCCGTCGGAATAGACCAGATCGTAGACCGAATCCACGCCTTGCAAGTACATGGCCAGACGTTCCAGACCGTAGGTGATTTCGCCGGTGACCGGATAGCACTCCACGCCGCCGACCTGTTGGAAGTAGGTGAACTGGGTTACTTCCATGCCGTTCAGCCAGACTTCCCAGCCCAGTCCCCATGCGCCCAGCGTGGGCGATTCCCAGTTGT
>CAZVDA010000071.1:0-9730 GCA_964625365.1 uncultured Thiopseudomonas sp.
ACCGGCAGCATCCACTTCAGCGCCAGCAGCATACAGGCCGAGGTGCTGGGCCATATCGTGGAAAACCGCGTGGTACAGGATGCCCTGCTGGAGCAACTGCAGGACGGCCCCATCCGCCTGCAGCCCAACGCCCGCCTGGCCATGGTGCGCCGCTCCGGCGATGGCTGGCTGCTGCAACTGGAAGACGGTGCAGAGTTGCGTACCCCGCTGCTGATCGGTGCCGACGGTGCCAACTCCAGCGTACGCCGGCTGACCGGCTGTGCCACCCGCGAATGGGATTACCGTCATCACGCGGTAGTCACCAGCATCCGCACCGAACAGCCGCACCAGCTGACCTGCTGGCAGCGTTTCACCGACGAAGGCCCGCTGGCGTTCCTGCCGCTGGCGCATGCCGATGGCAAACACTGGTGCTCGATTGTCTGGTCACTGCCGCCGGAGCGGGCGCAGCAGGTCATGCAACTGGACGATGCAACATTCTGCACGCAACTGACCGATGCCCTGGAAGGCCGTCTGGGCCGCGTCCTGCATGCCGACCGCCGCTTCAGCGTGCCGCTGCGCCAGCGTCATGCCAAACGCTATGTCGAACCGGGGCTGGCCCTGCTGGGCGATGCCGCCCACGTCATTCACCCGCTGGCCGGCCAGGGCGTCAATATCGGTTTTCTGGATGTGGCCGAGCTGGCCGATGCGCTGCTCAAGGCGGTGGCGCGTGGCGAGAACCCCGCCAGCCTGCAGGTACTCAGCCGCTTCGAGCGCAAGCGCATGCCGCAAAACCTGACCATGATGGCCGCCATGCAGGGCTTTCAGGACCTGTTCCAGTCCGACGCCCTGCCGCTGCGCTGGCTGCGCAACACCGGCCTCAAACAGGTCAATCAGCTGGACAGCGCCAAGGCACTCTTTGTCCGCCAGGCGCTGGGGGTCGGCATGCAACTGCCGCCGCTGGCACAAGCCCCGCTCGCCTGAAGCCACCTGCAACAAAAAACCGGAGCCCTATGACTCCGGTTTTTTATGTCGCCGTCGGTAGCTAGTGGCCTGTTTGGTCAATTCCATTAGTCAATTTCGGCGTCTGCGGCTCCGATGCTGCGTTGCTGCATTGCTGTTCCTCGCCATAGCCCCGCTATGACTCGTCACAGCGCCTTGCCTCGAAACCTCAGCCATCCAAACTTGAGCTAACGAACTAACCGCACAGGCCACTAGCCGCCAATCTCGGCAATCAGCTGGTTAAGCAGGCCGACAATCTGGTCGGAAAACTGTTCGACCTGCTCGAACATGCGTTCGGCTTCCTGGGTGTTGCCCTGCTGGCGGGCTTCAATGATCTGCCGGATCAGGGCGTGCAGTTGCTCGTGCGGCTTTTGTAGCTGCTTCATGGATGACAAATGGCCAAAGTGTTCAAGACCGGTGCTGTTGCACCAGCGGCCCAGATCGCAGTCATTATGGCTGCTGGCCTCTGCCAGGGTCAGCGCAGACTTGCCGTCCAGGAAGTTGCGAATGCGCACCCGCCAGGCACGGTGGGCGCTCTTGGCCATTTCCAGCTCTACCTTGGCTTCCACATCCACCTTGAAGGTGCGCATCTGACGAATCAGCTGGGCAATGCCGGCACCCATTGCGCTGGCCGACTCGTTGATATTGCTAGCGTGCGTCACGGTTTCCAGCGCGCCGTCATTGATGATCACCAGGTTCTGGTTGATGTCCTCGGAGACCGTGGTCTGCTCTTCGGCCGCTGCGGCAATCTGCGCACTCATGTCGCTGACGCGGCCGGTGGCGCCGGTAATTGCATTCAGGGTGGTCTGCATGTATTCAGTGGCCTGCGTCACACTGGCTGCCTGCTGCTGGCTTTGCTCCATCAGGGCCACCGACTGCGCCACGCCTTCCTGCAGCTGGTGGATCATCTCCTGGATTTCGCCGGTAGCGCCCTGCGAGCGCTGCGCGAGCTGGCGCACCTCGTCGGCCACCACGGCAAAGCCGCGGCCATGCTCGCCGGCACGTGCCGCCTCAATGGCCGCATTGAGCGCCAGCAGGTTGGTCTGTGCAGAAATGCCGTTGATCACGTCGAGAATTGAGCCAATATTGTTGCTGTACTCGTCCAGTGTCTGGATGCTGGCGCTGGCCTGCATCACCGCATCGGCCAGTCCGAGCATGGCCTGGCTGCCACTGGCCACCGCCTCGTTACCCCGCACCGAGCTGCTTTCCACTTCCTCGGTGGCCATGGCGGTGCTGGCCGCGTTCTGCGCAATTTCCTGGGCTGTCGCCGACATTTCGTTCATCGCCGCCGACACTTCCTGGGTCTTGTGCTGCTGATGCCGGGCCGTCTGGTGGGCCTCTACAGTCATGCGATAGGTGTAGTCGATACTGGAACCCAGCTCGCCGGCTTCGTTTATCACCTCGACCACGGTTTTTTCCACTTTACTGATAAAGCGGTTGAACAGGCTGGCCACCCGGGTCAGCTCGTCATTGCCCTCTTCGGGCAGGCGCAGGCGCAGGTCCTGCTCGCCTTCGGCAATATTGCGGAAGGCCTGGGTCAGGCGATCCAGCGGCACCACGATACTGCGGGCCAGTAGCCAGGCGGCCAGCGTGCCGGCCAGCAAAATGGCCACCGCAATCATCACCGTTTGTTTAACCGTAGACTGGTAGGCCGCCACACCTGCGCTGCGGTCGGCATACACGGTCACCACGCCAATGATCTTGTCGCTGTAGTCACGCAGTGGCACCGCAATGGCGGCCAGGGCGCGGCCGGCATGCTCTAAACGGGCCACGACCGTCTCGCCGCGCATGGCCTGCTGCATGGCCGGCACATCAAACAGCAGTCTGTCAGAGGTGCTGATCAGCGTGGCAAAGCCGTTGCCGTCCGGGCGATAAATGCCGATATCGGCAGCATGGGTGGCCTTGAAGGCTTCAACAAAGGACTGACGCAGGCTCATGCCCATTTCCAGTGTGCCCAGATGTTCGCCATTTTCAGACACCGGCACCACGCCGCGCACACCCAGGCCTGCGACGCCCTCTTCAACACCGGCTACGTTCTGGCGGTTCTGGTTGGCAGCCACCACCGTATGACGGAAGGACGACAGGTCGTCACCAAAGTTGTCGGGATCATGCAGGCGCAGAAACGAGGTGGCCGGCGGCAGGTGGAACTGCATCTGCTCAATGCCCGCATTGGCCTTGAGGTATTCAAACACCGGCAGCAGCTCGTCGCGCAGGCGGTCACGATCGCGGTCGGCAAAGGCCCATTGCACGCCGGGCTGGCGGGCAATGGCTGCCGACAGGCTCAGGGCGCGTTCCTGCTGGGTACGGATTTCGTCCTGTGCGGCCTGCTGCAGGTACTGCATGGTGTCGCGTTCACTGCGCTGCAGTTGCCGGTCAAGTGTTTGCAGCGTGGTCCACAGCAGCAGCAACACACCCAGGGACAACACCAGAGCGAAGCCGAACTGGATACGGTTACGAATGCTGAGCTTATTGAGCATGAGTCATGGTCCTTTTGTTACGGCGGGAATCTCTATCTATCGGCCGGACTGCCGGTCTGTTCAGGCATGATCGCCGCTTTCAGCCCGGGTCAGCACCACTTCGCCACGACTGAGGTTTTGCAGACGCTGCTGCAGCTGTGCCTGTTGCGGTACGGGCACCCCAAGTTGCAGATGCACGCCTTCGGCCAAAAAACGTTCGGCCATGATACATGCATCAGCTGCAGTTAATAGACTTTTAAACTGCTCCAGCAGGGTATAGGGGCACAGACACTGCAACACAGTCCGCTCCACCAGCGGCTCGCTGGCAGCATCCTGCAGGCAACTGTTGGCGCTGCCACCATAGGCACGCGCCAGCCCGCCGGTACCCAGCTGGATGCCGCCATACCAGCGGGTGACCACCAGCAGGCACTGGTCAAAGCCCTGATGTTCAATGGCACTCAGGATGGGCCGGCCCGCCGTGCCGCCGGGTTCGCCGTCATCACTGAAACGGTAATGCGCGCCACAGCGCCAGGCCCAGCAGTTGTGGCTGGCGGCGGGGTCTGACAGCTGTGCCAGCAGGGCGGCAGCGTCTTCCGGCTGGTTGAGCACCACCGCCTGCGCCAGAAAGCGGCTTTTGCGGATTTCGACCCTGTACTGCGCCGGGCCCAGCAGCCTGCGCAAGCCGGATGCGTCACTCATGGCACACTCCCACAGTCAGGTGCCGGCGGATTTGTTCAGGCTGCAGGTCATACAGCCAGGCCAGCCGCTCTACGTCGAGCTGGCCGGGGCTGTCCAGCAGCTGCAGACTGCCGGCGCGAAAGAGTGCCAGCCGGTCGGCCAGTTGCAGCGCATGTTCCGGCTGGTGGGTGGTAAACAGCACCGCCAGCCCCTGCTCGCGCAGACCGGCCAGCCGTTCCAGCACCAGTATCTGGTTGGCAAAATCAAGGCTCGCGGTCGGCTCGTCCAGCAGCAGTACCCTGGGTTGCTGCATCAGCGCCCGCGCCAGCAGCACCAGCTGCTGCTGGCCACCGCTAAGCTGCAGCCAGGACTGCTGCGCCAGTGACTCAATGCCCAGTTGTTGCAGAACCTGCAACGCAGCTTCGCGGTCGTGGCGACCGGGGCGGGCCAGCACATCCAGATGGGCAGCGCGACCCATCAGCACCATATCCAGCACGCTAAAGGCAAACCCCTGACCGGCAGCCTGTGGCACATAGGCCAGCAGCCGTGCCCGTTCACGGGGCGGCAGGCTAGCCAGCGGACGGCCACAGAGCCGCACCTCGCCGGCCAGCGGCGGCAACAGGCCCAGCAGGGTTTTCAGAAAGGTGGTTTTGCCGCTGCCATTGGCCCCCAGCAATGCCAGCACCTCGCCGGCCTGTAGCTGCAGGTCCAGCCCGCTGCCCAGGCTGCGGCCGGCGTAACCGATGGACAGCGCACGGGCTTCCAGCAGCCCCCTCATGGCCGCGCACTCCGCAACAGCACCCAGATCAGAAAAGGGCCACCCAGCAGGGCCGTCAGCACGCCGAGCGGAATCTCGCCGGGGGCCAGCGTGCGGGCCAGCGTATCCACCAGCACCACAAAGCAGGCGCCCATCAGCAGGCTGACCGGCAGCAGCCGTGAAAAATCCGGCCCGACCCAAAAACGCGCCAGATGGGGAATCACCAGCCCGACCCAGCCAATCATGCCGCTAAAGGCCACCACGGCAGCCGTCAGCAGCGTGGCCAGGGCAATCAGTGTCCAGCGCAGGCGTTGTACATTAAGTCCCAGGCTAGCGGCTTCTTCGTCCGGCAAACCCAGCAGGTTGATGCGCCAGCGCAACAACCACAGCGGCAGCAGTGCCAATAGAATCACCGGCAGCGCCCATTGCAGGTCGGCCAGCGACACGCCGTTCAGGCTGCCCAGTAGCCACCAGGTGATGGCCGGCAGCTGGTCGTGCGGGTCGGCCAGCACCTTGACCAGCGACACCCCGGCACCCAGTACCGTGGTTACCGCAATACCAGCCAGTACCAGCACCAGCAAGGGGTCGCGCTGCGCCACACGGCTGCTGACCAGATACACCAGCAGCACGGCCAGCAGCCCGCCAGCAAAGGCAGACAATTGCAGCATGGCCAGCGGCCAGCCCCAGAGCATGGCCAGTACCGCACCCAGTCCGGCCCCCGCCGATACACCAAGAATGTCGGGCGACACCAGCGGATTACGCAGAACGCCCTGATAGAGCGCACCCGCCGAAGCCAGACTGGCACCCAGCAGTACCGCTGCCAGTACCCGCGGCAGGCGCACCTGCCACAGCAGGGTGTGCAGCATGACCGGAGCCTCGCCAGCATCCGTCGGGGACAGCAGCGCCGCCCATAGCTCGGGCAGGCTAGTCGAGTAGCTGCCACTGCCCAGCGCCAGCAGCACCAGCACAGGCAACAGACCCAGCAACAGCCAGGGCGCCAGCCGCTGCCGGACACTGGCCGGCGGGGTGGTCATGGACATGACGCTGGCCGGTCAGATCAGGGTAAAAATATCGTCGGCGGCCAGCCGTGCCTTGGGCAGGCCCGCATTGAAGTCGTCAGCGGCACGGTAGCCCAGCGCCACCGCCACCACGGCAGTCAGATCACGGGCATTCAGGTCGAATTCGGCATCCAGCACCTGATGATTGATACCTTCCAGCGGTACCGCGTCAATATCCAGCAAGCCGGCCGTCAGCAACAGACTGCCCAGATTCAGGTATATCTGTTTCTCCAGCCAGTGACTGACATCCTTTTTTTCGAAACGGTGAAAGTCGTGATAGCTGACGCGGGTGGCGTGTGCCATGGCTGCCGCTTCCGGCTTGCCGGCAAAGCGGCCCGCCTGTTCTTCGGCGGCCAGCACCTGTTGCAGGTGGGCGTCATCCACCGATACCCGCGCGCACATCAGCACCACATGGGAGGCATTGAGGATTTTGGCTTCGTTATAGCTGTAGGGTCCAGCCGCGCCTTTGGCCATGCGGGCCTTGCCTGCGGGGGTCGAGGCGACAATAAAGTGCCACGGCTGAATATTGGTGCTGGACGGGCACCAGCGCATGGCGTCAAGCAGTTGCTGTACGGTTTCCGCAGGCAGGCTGCGGGAAGGGTCAAAGCTTTTGGTGGCGTAGCGGCGCTGCAGGGCCTGGTTAACGGGCATGGCATAATCCTCTTGATACACGAAAGGCATACAGTGTAGCCCAGCGAGACACTGGCTTGCTGCTTTACCGGCTATCCGGCCGGCTCGTCACCGTTATCCCCATTCTGCGCCTGGCTCTTGAGCGCCTGCTGCTGGCGGTTCCATTCGGCCAGATCCTCGTAATACAGGTCCCAGACGCAGGGTTCGCAGGCGCTTTCACAACAGTCGTATTCACCAGGTGGTTCGGGTTTGTCCAGTTGCCTGCTCATGTCAGCACTCCGGTTTGAAGGGGATTGAAAGTCGATTGCATCGTCACACTCTGCCGCAGTAAGGTAGGGCGGCACCCTGTTTGCGGAGGTTGCCATCATGTCCGACTCTATTCATTTTGCCGTGCAAAGTCATCCTTTTGCCGCCCTGCTGGTGGCGCGGGACGGACAGGGCGTATGTGCCGTGTTGCTGGGTGACAGCAGTGAAGAACTACGCGCCGACCTGGCCCGGCGCTTCCCCAAAGCTGTCCTGCTGGACGATGGCGATCCTGCCACTTTGGCCGCGCTGGAGCAGGTCGCCCGCTTTCTTGACCGGCCCGATCACGAACTCAAGCTGGATCTGCACCTGACCGGCACCCCGTTCCAGATGCAGGTATGGGACATCCTGCTGCACATCCCGCTGGGCACCACCCTCAGCTACACGGATATTGCCTGCAAAATGGGCAAGCCCAAAGCGGTGCGTGCCGTGGCGCGGGCCTGTGCCAGCAATCCGGTGGCGCTGGCGGTCGCCTGCCACCGGGCACTGCGTAGCGACGGCGGTATTTCCGGCTACCGCTGGGGCGTGGAGCGCAAGCTCAAACTGCTGGACATGGAAAGCCGGTACGCCAAGGCCCTTTAACACGCTCGCCGCTCTAGTTTCAACGCACCCCACGTCATTGCGCGCGCAACGCAGTGGCGTCGCGGAATCCATGGGCCCTGCGACTACGCGCAGGGTGACACTGAGTTATTGGGCAGGACGCGGCGCGTAGCTGAACACGTCGGCCTGCATCTGCTGTGGCTGCATGCCATGGGCAACCAGCGCGTCCAGCGTGCCGTACACCATGGCCGGCGAGCCGCTGGCAATCACACGGTAGCCTGACAGGTCGGCAATATCCTTGGTGACCGCTTCGAATAGCATTCCGTTGCGCTCTTCGGCGCTTTCATCGTGGCTGACCACCCTGTGCAGTTGCACATTGTCCATGGCTTCCCAGCCTGCCCAGGCCGATACCCAGTAGAAGTCGGTCATTTCCCGCGCGCCCCAGTACAGATGCACCGGCACCTTAGAGTCCTGCAGGCGCACCTGCTCGATAATGCTGTGCATCTGGGCCAGTCCGGTGCCGGCGGCAATCAGCAACAAGGGAGCGGGATCGGCCAGGTCCGGCGTCACATCGCCAAACGGCAACTGTACCCGTGCCCGCTTGTCGCGTTGCAGTTCGGCCAGCAGCTTCATCGGCTCGGCATTAAGCGCCAGCACCTGCAGGCGCAGACGGTTGCCTTCGGCCGGTGCCGACGCAATGGAGAAAGGGCTGAACTCTCCCTGCTGCGATGCCAGCAACAGGTACTGGCCCGGCCGGTAGTCCGGGCCGGTGTCCTGTGGCAGTTGCAAGATCACTTCATGTACATCGGCGCCCAGGCAATTGATGGCCAGTACGCTGCATTCCAGAGTTGTAATAAAGGTATTTTCCACGTGTGCTACCTGACCGGCTTGGCGTATGTGCTGTTACAGTTCCGTGCCACATGCTGGGCGCTGCATGACCTGTCCCTGCGGCTGCCGCCTTGCCGGTTTGAATTAACAAAAAGGCACCCCCGCCTTGCAGCAAGGGGTGCCTGCCATTAGCGAATCAACAAAAGGTAAAAATCAGCCAGTTCACCGCCGCATAGGCGCTGACCACAAAGGCCAGGCCATAGGCCAGCCACTTGATCAGGCTCTTTGACTGGCACTTAAGGTCGTACAGGCCATGGCGGATACGGTGCGCGGCGTGGAAGGCGGGCAGGGCGATCACCGCACCCACAAACACCACGGCAAAGATACTGCCAAAGGCTTTTAGCGCCTGCGCATGGCTCAGTTCAATCCAGCCCAGCGGCAAGGCCAGCGCCAGAAAGAACACCGCTGCCGGTACAAAGACGGCAAAGCATACGCCGCCACCACTGAACAGCGCCCACCAGATCGGCTCGTCACTGCGTTTGACTGTCTTGCTCATAACACCCCCCAGAAAATCCAGGCTGCCAGTGCAAACACACCGGCAACACCGGCCCACTGGCCAGCCACAATCAGGTTGTCGGGCACTTTTTTGCCGCCCAGACGGATCGGCATCACCCGTGGAAACAGCACAAAGAAGGTGGCCGCATGGTAGAGGCTGGCCACCAGCGCCAGCGCATTGAGCGCCAGTACCAACGGATTGCCCATAGCCGCCACCCAGGTGTTCCATGAGGCTTCGCCCTGGGTTAGGGCGTAAATGCCACACAGCATGCACAGAATGAAAAACACCAGCGGCAGCACCGTGGCTTCGCGCAGCATATAGGCCTTGAAGGCGGCGTTTTTCAGCCACCAGGTACGGCCCAGTTCAGTTTTGTAGCCCATTACTTTTTCCTCCTGAACAGTTGCAGCACCATATCCTGTGCCGACAGCACCTTGGCCTGGTTGACCGCCGCCGCCGGGTCCACCGACTGCGGGCAGACTTCGGAGCAGTAACCCACAAAGGTGCAGCTCCAGGCGCCTTCTTCGGAGCCGATCAGCGGCATGCGCTCGGCACGGCCTTCATCACGGCTGTCGAGGTTGTAACGGTGCGCCAGGGCCAGTGCGCCAGGGCCGATAAATTCGGGGTTGAGGCCGAATTGCGGGCAGGCGGCATAGCACAGGCCACAGTTGATGCAGTCGGAAAACTGCTGGTACTTGTCCATTTGCGCAGGCGTCTGCTTGTGCGGCGTCATCTCGGTCACGCCGTTGGCCTGCTCCTTGATGATATAGGGCTGGATGGCGTCCAGATGCTGCATGAACTGCTCAAGATCGACAATCAGGTCGCGCTCGACCGGAAAGTGCGCCAGCGGCTCGATCAGCAGGGTGCCGGCCTCTGCATAGTCGCGCAGGAATACCTTGCAACCCAGCTTGGGCTCGCCATTGATCATGAAACCGCAGGAGCCGCAGAT
>CAZVDA010000072.1:0-9648 GCA_964625365.1 uncultured Thiopseudomonas sp.
TGAGCATGTCCCCCGAGCTGCAGGAAGCCATGAACCTGCAGATGACCGCCGAGCGTCATCGTCGCGCCGTAGTCACCAAGGCCAATGGCGACAAGGAAGCTGCCGTACTGCAGGCACAGGGACAGCGTGAAGCCCAGGTGCTGCAGGCGCAGGGTGAAAAAGAAGCCGCCTTCCTCAATGCCGAGGCCCGCGAGCGCGAAGCGCTGGCCGAAGCCAAGGCAACCCGCGTGGTGTCGCAGGCGATCAGCGAGGGCGACGTGCAGGCGCTGCAATACTTCCTGGGCGTCAAATACGTCGAAGCCCTGCAACACATTGGCCAGGGTGACAACAGCAAACTGGTGCTGATGCCGCTGGAAGCCTCCGGCGTCACCGGCGCAGTAGCAGGTATCACCGAACTGCTGAAAAACACGCAGGCCAAATGATGCTCGAACTGATATTTTCAACCTGGTGGCACTGGTTCATTGCGGCAATTCTGCTGATGATTCTGGAAACTCTGGTACCCGGCATCTTCCTGATCTGGCTCGGCCTTGGTGCAGCACTCACCGGCCTGTTTCTGTTGCTCATACCCGGTGCCGGCCTGGCCTGGCAACTACTGGCACTGGCCTGCAGCATCTGTATTGCCGTGGCTGCGGGCCTGAAGTGGCAACGCAAGCTGCTACGGCGCCAGCCCGCACAGCTCAACCTTGGCCTGGACGGCTTTATTGGCCGTATTGCCGAAGTAAGCCAGCCCTTTACACAGGGCCATGGCCGCATCCGCCTGGATGGCAGCAGCTACCCTGCCACCAGCAAAACACCGGAACTGGCTGCGGGGCAACTGGTACAGGTTACCGCCACACGCGCCGACCTGCTGGTGGTAGACCCCGCCGAATAGGCCAGACACTACCCCTTGGCAGTGTTTACAAGCTGCCGGCCATCGCTTATGTTAGCGCCGGCCAATCACACAGCAAGCCCTTGATGCCACGCAGTTTACACACAGGTATCAAGGGCCGTTAAACACAGGGCACCCGCATCACGGGCAGCCGGTTCAGGTTACAAGCACTTTTTACTCTGGAGATTCTGCATATGCGTAAAACCTTAATCATGGGCCTGGGCGGAGCCGGCATGAACATCGCCAGCCGTGTCAAACAAGAACTGGGCTGCGATATTCTGGCCGTCAACACCAATGCCGAAACCCTGGCCGCCAGCCCCTTCGACCAGCGTCTGCAAATCGGCGCCAGCTGCTGTGAAGGCAAGGCCGCCAAAAGCGTACAACGCGGCCGCCTTGCTGCCGAAGAGTCGCTGGAAGACCTGCGCTACTCCATCCGCGGCGCCGACCGCCTGATCCTGCTCACCGGCCTGGGTGGCGGCACCGCTACCGGCGCATCCACAGTCATCATCGATCTGGCCCTGGAAATGGGCATCGAAGTCGTACTGGTCGCCACCCTGCCCTTCGAATTCGAAAATGCCCAGCGTGCCGCCGCCATGGAAACCCTGCCACAACTGGAACAGAAAAACATCCGCATCATCCTGCACGACCACGCCAAAGCGCTGGAGCCAGGCAAGGCCCTGCTGGACTACTACAACAAGGCCTCCGCTGCCATTGCACAGGACGTGGAAAAACTGCTGGCCGAATAAACCGTCCGCCCACAAAAAACGGCAGCCCAAAGCTGCCGTTTTTATTTTGCGTTGCTACGCGCTTCCCTCGTGGCCTGTGTGGTTAGTTCAAGTTGGATAGCAGAGGTTTCGTGGCAAGACGCTGTGACGACTCATGGCGGGCGGCAAGGAACGTAACGCAGCATCGGAGCCGCAGGCGCCGAAGTTTACCAATGGAATGAACTAAGAGGCCGCTAGCCACCCTGCCGGTAGCGGCGCTCCAAAATCGCCACCCGTTGCACATAAGCACGGGTTTCCGGATAGGCAGGCACTCCGTTATAACGCTTCACCGCGCCCGGCCCCGCATTATAGGCAGCGGTAGCCAGCCGCATGTCATTGTTGTACATGCGTAGCAACATGGCCAGATAGCGCACGCCGCCGTCAATATTCTGGTCCGGATCAAAGGGGCTAGCCACCCCCAGCTCCGCCGCCGTGCCCGGCATCAGCTGCATGAGTCCCTGCGCTCCCACCCGCGAACGTGCCTGCGGATTAAACGCCGACTCGGCATGGATCACCGCCTTCACCAGCGCCGGACTTACATTATGCAGGCTGGCATGACGCTGGATTTCCTGCTCGTAGCGGCCCACAAACAGCGGCGTAGTTTCCCAGTTCACGCCCGAGCGGGTATAGCAGGCAAAGCAGTCCACCCTGGGTTTGAACTCCACAAAGGAAATTCCACTGGGGGGCACCGCACTCTGGTAAGTGACCACGCCATTTTTATCCCGGTACTTGTAGATCTTCGGCGCAGCGGCAGGGGATGATTCAACCGGCTTGACCGCTACCGGCTCTGGCTGGCGCACCTCAACGACCGCTTCCGGCAAGACAGGTGGCAAGGCAACGGCAATCTGCCGGTACTCCACACTGCCATTGGCATGAATGATTTTTTCAATACCCGGCGCAATGACTTTGCGCTGGCCGGCCGCAACCGCCTGATTTCCCAGTACGGCCAGACATATAAACAGGGGCCAAAAACGCCTCATTTGATTTCACCCCGATCAAGGTTGCTTGATGACTATCCGTCGATGCCCTTCACTCTACCCTGAAACCCGCACTGTCACGTTGAAACAGATCACTGTTTGACCAACTCGCCCGTGCCGGATGCGCCGCAGGATTGCTCTGCAGCTCATCCACCCAGCTGTTCACCGGCAATGATACACCCAGCCAAGTCCAGCCCGAACAAGCCGTGCCAAGTCTTGAGTGGGCCTGGCCGTTTGCAGCGAAACGTGCCGCGCCTATTTATAACCACATCGCCGCTGCCCAGCCAAATGCCAGCAGCGGCAAATTATAGTGCAGAAAAGTTGGCACAACCGTATCCCAGATATGATTGTGCTGGCCATCCATGTTAAGGCCCGCCGTAGGGCCAAGTGTCGAGTCGGAAGCAGGCGAACCGGCATCCCCCAGCGCCCCTGCGGTGCCGACCAGGCTGACAATGGCCAGAGGCTCAAAGCCAAGCTGTGCGGCCAGCGGCACAAAGATAGCGGCGATAATGGGTACTGTAGAAAACGACGAGCCAATGCCCATGGTCACCAGCAAACCTACCAGCAACATCAGGAAAGCACCCAGCGCCTTGCTGTCCCCGATCAGACCGGCAGACGTATCCACCAGCGTCTGCACCTGACCCGTTTCGCGCATGACCTCGGCAAAACCGGATGCAGCAATCATGATGAAGCCAATCATTGCCATCATTTTCATGCCTTCGGTAAACAGGTCGTCCACCTCTTTCCAGCGCACCACGCCGGACAGAGAAAACACCACAAAACCCAGCAGCGCCCCAATAATCATGGAGTCCAGCCAGAGCTGGACAGCAAAGGCGACAATGACCGCGACGCCTGCAGCAATCAGGCTACGCGGATTATAGCTGGCACCCGCCACCGGTGACGGCACGCCCTCTTCCGGCAAGACATAGACCCGTTTTTTGCGGTAGCTAAAAAATATCGCAATCATCAGCCCGGCCAGCATTCCCAGCGCGGGAATAAACATGGCATGCATTACGCTGATCCTCGCCACGTCCACACCGGCTCGCTCGACATTGGCCAGCAGAATTTCCTTAAGAAAAATACCGCCAAATCCTACCGGCAAAAACATATACGGCGTAATCAGGCCAAAGGTCAGTACACAGGCCACCAGCCGCCGGTCGAGCTGCATCTTGCTCATGACATACAACAGCGGCGGTACCAGCAGCGGCACAAAGGCAATATGAATAGGCAGGATATTTTGCGATGAAATGGCGGCAGCCAGCAGCAACAGGATCAGCACCCACTTGACCGCACGTGCGCCCTGTCCGTTATCGCCCTGCCGGCCAATGGCCGCCAGAATTTTTTCGGCCAGGGCATTGGCAACACCCGACTTGCCAATGGCCACGGCAAAAGCACCGAGCAAGGCATAAGACAGGGCTACGGTAGCACCGCCACCCAGCCCCTTGTTGAAAGCAGCCAGGGTCGCGCCGACATCCAGCCCGCCCAGCAACCCGCCCGTCATCGCACCAATAATCAGCGCCACTACCACATGCACGCGGCACAGGCTCAAAACCAGCATCAGCGCCACGGCAATTACAACAGCATTCATGGATTTCCCCGAACTACGCAACAAAACGGCGTACTTTGCGTCATGGAAGACTCTGTGTCAAAGCGGAGAATCAATTTTTACCGGTAAACAGCAAATCCTGCTCTTTGCTATAGTGGTCGCCCAACAGGAGGGTTTGCATGCTTATTCCACACGACCAGCTTAGCCCCGAAGCGCTTGCAGGACTAATTGAGGACTTTGTTACACGCGACGGGACCGACAACGGTGATGACACGCCTTTTGCGACCCGTATCGAGCGGGCCAGACGTGCGCTGGACAAGGGACTGGCGGTTATTGTTTTCGACCCGCCGACCGGCCAGTGCCAGTTATGCCTGAGACATCAAGTGCCTGCCGAATGGCTGACGGAGTAACAGCCAGGCTGCCGCACAATTTCAGCAGCCCTGCCCTGCCTACTCGTCTCCATCCTTGCGGTTGATGCCGTATTTGCGCATTTTTTCCACCAGCGTGGTACGCCGGATCTGCAAGCGCTCGGCAGCACGGGCGACTACTCCGCCTACTTCATCCAGTGCTTTTTCAATCAGGTTCTGCTCGATGCTGGCCAGATGCTCGCGCAGGTCAAGCCCTTCCTCCGGCAGCGCCTGCTCTGTGGTCACGTAGGGCACATTGCCCTGCACAACCGCATTCAGGGCCGCACGCTCGGTCAGTTCTTCACGCATTTCCTGAACTTCGGCATCTTCTTCAATGTAGCGGTATTTTTTAGGCAGCTCGCTGACGCCTATCACGCCATGCGGATGCATGATGGCCATACGCTCAACCAGGTTGGCCAGTTCACGCACGTTGCCCGACCAGTCATGATGACAGAGCGACATGATGGCCGCCGCATTGAAGCGTATCGAACCACGCTTTTCTTTTTCCATGCGCAGCACCAGCTCGTTGAGCAGCAGCGGAATATCCTCTGCACGTTCACGCAGGGCGGGCATTTCAATGGGGAACACATTCAGCCGGTAATACAGGTCTTCACGGAATTTGCCTTCAGCAATCATGGCTTCAAGGTCGCGGTGGGTTGCAGCCACAATGCGCACATCCGCCTCCATGGACTTGTTACCGCCCACCCGCTCAAACATACGCTCCTGCAGCACACGCAGAATCTTGACCTGCATGGGCAGCGGCATATCACCAATTTCATCCAGAAACAGCGTACCGCCCCTGGCTAGTTCAAAACGTCCGGCACGGGCACTGATGGCGCCGGTGAAAGCACCCTTTTCATGACCAAAGAGTTCACTTTCCAGCAACTCTGCGGGAATGGCACCACAGTTGACCGGCACAAAGGGGCCGTCACGGCGCGCCGAATGA
The DNA here is from genome assembly GCA_964625365.1 of uncultured Thiopseudomonas sp. Taxonomy (GTDB): domain Bacteria; phylum Pseudomonadota; class Gammaproteobacteria; order Pseudomonadales; family Pseudomonadaceae; genus Thiopseudomonas. The sequence goes on from CAZVDA010000072.1 coordinate 5,509, forward strand.
TAGTGCAGGTTGCGGGCGACCACTTCCTTGCCCGTACCCGATTCACCCAGAATCAATACGTTGGCTTCTGTATCGGCAACCTGCTGCATCATCTGCCGCACTTTTTGCACGGAGCGGCTATTCCCCACCAGGCTACGGAACAGATTGGTTTCCCGCTGCGTACGTCCCTGGGCAGCATCAGAGTAGACCTCACGGTAAACCTGTGCACGATGCAGACAGTCCAGCAAACGGTTATAGCGCGGTGGCATTTCAAGCTGGCAAAGAACGCGCTGGCGCTGTTCTGAAGGCCAGCCTGCGGCTGCATCGCTAAGCATGACTATGGGCAAGGCCTGATCCCATGCGTCAATTTCCTTTAGCAGTTCCAGCAGTTTGCCAGGATCGGAGCCACCCAGAAACACACACAGCACTTCCTTGCTCGACGACAGCTTGTCTGCCGCAGCCCGCCAGCCGGCTACGTCGGCCAGAACCGACTCTTCGTCCAGAAAATCAAAAATTGCGCTAAAAGCCTTGCGCTGGTCCTGGTCATCACTGATTAGCAAGAGTTTGGTTTCTTGTAACATCCCGGCCACTCAACAAAAAAGCAACATACAAACGGACGCTGTGCGCCCATACAGGTCACAAGTAAAGACAATTCCCGCGCCAATGTCAATTTAATGGCGACGGCATTATGATATTTTATGAATCTCTATGAGGCAGTGCACAGTTTTCCGTTATCCGCACACAAAAAACCGGCAAGCTCTGCTTGCCGGCTATGTGTTTCATTCGGGTGACTCGTTATCAAGCACTAACCGAAGAGTTGATAAACTTTGGCCTTTTTTTTTGACTGATTCATTTGTACCAGCTCACCGGCGATACGCTGGCGCTCGCCAGTGCAGGCCTCAACCAGCTCGCGATAGAGGTCCAGCAACTCTTGCATGCGGTCACGCAGAACCTCAACCGGCGTGTGTGGGTCTGTCAGTGCCAGGTCCACAGCCTGACGGCACTGCTGATCAAGGCCGCCTATGGCTTCCCAGTCAGCACGCTGCATGGCATCCCGCAAGGCACTGTGGGTCTGTTCCAGCTGTAGTACGGTCGAGTTCATGGCAAATCCCCTGTCTGTTGAATCCTGCCTGGCCACACTGCGCAGGCGCCGGCCTTCCGGTACTAAAAGGCTCAGGCGGCGATGGCATCCCAGCCTGATTTGACCTCGCGCAGCAAGGACGAAACCTCTTCAAGAATGGCCGGATCATTTTGCACGTTGGCTTCCATCAGCCGGCGTGTCATGTAGTCATAAAGGCGATCCAGGTTGATGGCAATTTCTCCGCCCTTTTCCAGATCAAGCCCCTGACGCAAACCACCCACAATACCGATGGCCTTGCCAATCAATTCACCCTTGAGCGCAGTTTGTTCTCGCTCCATGGCACCACGGGCCTGCGCCAGACGGGTCAGCCCGCCTTCCATCAGCATCTGGATCAAGCGGTGAGGGTCTGCCGCAGCCGCCTGGGCCTGGTTGTTCACGGTTTGATACTGCTGTAACGCACTGAAGGCATTCATGGCGTTTACTCCAAATGTTGTTGCCTGCTTGAAACATGTATCGGCAACAGCATGTAAATCTTTAGTTTTGTGACAGGCTTCACAGACTGTCGGCGCAGCTTTTACCAGCCGCAGGAAACCGGCCTGCCCGGCAGGCCGGCAACCATTTACAGGGCCACTGGCTCTTTGGCCGGATCGATCTGGGCCCAGGCATCACGGATCTGCACTACCAGCGCCTGCACCTCTTCCAGAGTACCGGAAGTCTTGTCCAGCGCCACATGCGCCAGGCGACGGGTCATGTAGTCGTAAAGCGCGTTCAGGTTCTGCGCCAGCTCGCCGCCGGTTTCACGGTCAAGGCTATCCTGCAGCAAACCAATAATGGTCAGCGTGGTATCAACCGCCTCGCCGCGACCGGCAGGGTTATTTTCTTTTTGCGCCACAATGGCGGCCGAAGTGTATTCCAGCGCGCCATCCAGCAGTACCTGTACTGCTTCGTAGGGGGTCAAATCTTGTCCTTCGCTCATAGTGCTGTACGCCTCTATTGGGTTAATAATCATAAAATCAGTAACTACTCATGCCCGGCAAACTCGCCAGTGAAGCAGCAAGGCTGGAGCTGGTCTGGCTCAGCTGGCCTACCAGCGCATCCATTGTATTGAATTGCTTGAACAACCGTGCTTCTACCTGAGCAGCACGCAGCGTTAGTTTTTCCTGCTGCTTGGTAATGTCCGCACGCTGGCTTTCAAGGCTTTTCTGGCGGGTGCCAATAATACCTTCTTTACCAACGAAGCCACTTATACGATTTTCCAGTCGCGACATCAAGCCGCCATCGCCAGTAAGAAATCCGCCGACCTCGTCAAAACCGCTCTCTAGCGCCTTGTCGAGTTTTTTATCGTCTATCTTTAGCTTGCCGTCCTTGTCAAGGCTAATACCCAGGTCCGACAGCCCCTTGAATGCAGAGCCGGCATTGCCAGATCCACTTAACTCTGCACGCACACCATTAACGAGGTTGCGCACGGTAGAGTCGCCAACCAGTGCAGCAACGACTGGCTCTTTCCCTTCACCCACCTGGGTAACCCGGGTCAGATTCTTGGTCACGCTCATCAGTTCGTTATAGGCGTCGACGAATTTTTTTAGCTGTGTTTTCACTCCAGCCTTATCTTCGCCCACCGTGACCGTAACTGGCTTGTCTGCTTCGGTTTTAGCCTTAAGGGTGAACTCGACATCAGGAATGACATCTTTGACAGTATTGGTAGCGCTTTCCAGCTCCAGACCATCGACCTTGAACTTTGCATTCTCGGCCTTCTGCAAAGTTTGCACATCTACGCCAAAATCAACATTCCCCAGAGAGCCACTCAACTGAATGTCCTTGCCGGCGCCAGTCTCTTTGGCATTTAGCACCAGCTGGGACTGTCCGGTGGACGGGTTATTGACAATATTGGCACTGATGCCCTTATCCTTGAGCTGCTCGTTAAGTGCATCACGAATCTCGGTCAGCGTAGCGCCTTCTGAAATATTGACGCGAACCGGACTATCGTCATTTTCACCCAGGCCAATTTCGAGCGTGCCGGCACTACCTGCTTTGAAATCTTTGGACACTGCCTGAGTAGCTATCTGGCTACTGGTAGCCAGATAGCTAACTTCAACCGAATACTTGCCTGGCAGGGCATTCTTTTCAGCTGACACACTCAGGGTATCGGAACTTGAAGATGTAGCCTTCACATTATCGTAGAGGGAGGCCTTGTTCAGGTCTTTCAATGCCGTCTGAAACGTACTGAGCGCACCTTGCAGGGTGCCAAGTGCGGAAAGCTTGGTTTCGGCAGTTTTATCCAGCCGTGACAGCTGTGATGCCTTGGGTGAGGTTTCTGCCTGCACCATGGTTTTTACCAGGCTGTTGATATCAAGCCCGGAACCCAGTCCTGTTATACCTGCCATGTTGACCACCTTCGCCAGCCATCTGGCGCTCTGCTCTTTGCACTGCACCCGGCCGGTACAGCACTTAAAAATGGTTCTCGCGAGTATACGCGGTTCGTATCAAGCCCGCGTCTCGAATAGCAGGCTACGCATCTCATCCAGTCTTTCGGCCAGACGTAGCGCATCTTCAGTCGGCATCTGGCGAATTACGTCACCGGACACCGCATCCGTGACCTTGATCACAGTCAACCCGGTCGAATCATCAACTGCAAAGTTGAGGTTACGCTGCATCACCTTGGTAGCTGCCTGGATGTCTTCAACCAGCTCGTCCAGCTGCTCCTTGTTTTTTTCCAGCGCACCCTTGTCTGTTACGGACTCGCCCTGAGCCATGTTGTTGCCGGTTTTGCCTGCCCCCAGCGGGCGAAGCTCGACCTGCTCGGCGGCAGGTGTTGCCTGGCGGGGCATTGTCGGTTGTAAATTACCGCCAATTGCATTGATATCCATAACTCACCTCCGGATTGAAGTCTCTGGCGGGGCGTATCCCGCCCCGCCACACATGCAACCCGGCTACTTTACCCGCCTGTTACTGAAGCAGGCTGAGTACTGCCTGTGGCAGCTGGTTGGCCTGCGCCAGGATGGCGGTACCGGCCTGTTGCATGATCTGGTTTTTACTCAGTGTAGCTGTTTCGGCAGCAAAGTCGGTATCTTGAATCCTTC
>CAZVDA010000073.1:0-9633 GCA_964625365.1 uncultured Thiopseudomonas sp.
ACGAGCTGGACCAGTGGAAGCCCGGAGAGCACAACGGCACCTTCCGTGGCAACAATCACGCCTTTGTCACTGCTGCAGCCGCGTTTGAACACTTCTGGCAGAGCGAAGATTTTGCCCTGAGCGTGCGCGAGAAGGGCCAGCGCATCCGTATCCGCATGGAGCAGATTGCCCGCCGCCACGCTGGCAGTAAATTGTTTGTGAAGGGACGCGGCATGATGCTGGGCATCAGTTGCCCGGATGGCGAGTCGGCCGCCCGCGTTTGCGAGCGGGCGTTCGGCAAGGGGCTGGTGATCGAGACCAGCGGTAATCATAGCCAGGTGGTGAAGTGTCTGTGCCCGCTGGTGATTACCGAAGAGCAGATTGACCGCGCCATGGACATTCTGGATGAGGCTTTTGCCGAGGTGTTTGACGACGCCGGCAGTGCATGCAAGGCGTCCTGAACTGCGCCATTGGATCCTGCAAGTGTGCTGCGCACACCGCAGGATGACGGTTTCGGGTTTGTTTGGGCCCCAAGGCCTGATCCTGTCATTCCGCGCGCAGCGAAGCGCAGTCGCGGAATCCATGTGGTTACCCAATCTGGCCCCATGAACAAAACCCATTTAACAAAAGACAGAGGAATACATGATCGTTCGTACACTGGAAGACTGTGAAAACAGCCCGCGCCGCATTGTGGCGCAAAACTGGGAAAGCACCCGCATGTTGCTCAAAGACGACAACATGGGTTTTTCCTTCCATATCACCACCATCTACGCCAACAGCGAAACCCATATCTGGTACCAGAACCATCTGGAGTCGGTGTATTGCATCAGTGGCGAGGGCGAAATCGAGACCCTGGCCGACGGCAAGGTCTATCCCGTCAGGCCCGGCACCCTCTATGTGCTGGACAAGCACGACGAGCATCTGCTGCGCGGTTTTTCCGAGATGAAAATGGCCTGTGTATTCAACCCGCCACTGAGCGGCAAGGAAACCCACGACGAAAACGGCGTGTACCCGGTTGACGGCGAACCGCTTTGATGCCGGCGCATGGCTACCGCCGGGTGCGGGCCGTCACCCATGCAATGCCGGCCAGTACGATCAGCGCGGACAGGGCGGCTTTGAGGGTTATCGCCTCGTCCAGCACCAGGGCACCGAGTAGGGCGCTCAATACGGGGACGCTTAATTGCACGGCACCGGCGGTGATGGCTGTCATGCGGACCCTGACCCAGTACCAGAGGGCGTAGCCAACGCCGGATGCCAGGCTGCCCGAGAGCAGGGCATAGACTGTGCCGGTGCTGTCCAGTTGCAGGCTGTGGGGTTGCAGCAGGAGCAGCAGGGCGGCCAGCGGTATGGCCCACAGGAAGCTGAGGGCGGTATCGGCCACCGCAGAGCTGCCCTGTTTGCCCAGCAGCGAGAAGGCACCCCAGGCAAAACCGGCCAGGGCCATCAACAGGGTCGCGCCAATGGGCGGGGTGGTGGCGCCGGGCGATAAAAACAGCACCAGTCCGCCAAGGGCCATGGCCAGTCCGGGAATGCTGGTGCGTTCGCCGCGTGCCATGCCGTAAGAAATCATCATCAGTTGTGCGGCAGCAAAGAGGACCAGTGCGCCATCACCGGTACTGATATGCCGGTAGGCAAAAGAGGAAGGCGGCGACATAGGTGAAGAGCAACAGCGCCGACAGCAGGCCGGATTTGCCGGTCTTGAGGCGCTGACCGCTGGCGGCTGAGATCAGCAACAGGGTAATCGCTCCGGAAACAATGCGGATGGCGGTAAAGGATGCGGCGTCAATGCCGGTGGTCTGGAAGGCCAGGCGGGTGAGCAGGGAGTTGGCGGCAAAGGCAACCATGGTCAGGCAGGTCAGCAGCAGGACGGGCCACAGGGTAGGGCGGGAAGCTGTGTTGGGCATGGCTGGCTCGCGAAGGTTCGGGACGAACAGTGTGCGGCCCGTGACGGTAAAGTAAATGGGCGAAACGTAGGGCGTGGCAGGCAGGGCTAGGCGCGAATGCTGAGTTGCTGGCCAGGCTCGAAGCGGGCAAGCGGGCTGTAGGGCCGGTTTGGCTGGCTGTTGGCGGGCTGATCCTTTTCGCTGTCCTGTGCGGCCAGTTCGGCGCGGGCTTTGGCTTCCATTTTGCTGGCGCTGGCGGCAACCGAGCGGTCCTGCCCCGAGGGCTCGGCCGGGGCCATGGCGGCGGCGCGGATGATCTGGGCGCGGCGCAGGGTTTCTTCCGGGCTGCTGCCGGGCGAGGTGTCGATTTTGACTTCGCCGCCGGTGGCGTACTGCACGCCGTCGGGGCCGCGCTCGTAGCTGTAGGTGGCGCCGGACATGGCCAGGCCGCCGGCGGCTGCCAGGTGGGCCTGTTCGTGGGCGCGTACTTCGCGGTCACGGGCCTTGAGTTTTTCGACTTTGGCCTGCTCTTCTTCGTTAAGCCCCGGTTGTCCGGCCTGTTTGTCCGTGCCGGTTGCGGCCTGGTCCTGCTGGCCGGAACGCCATGTGGCGGCAGGGGGCATGTGTACATGGCTGGCGGCTGCAATGTTCATGGGCGCACTCCGGTTTGGCACGGGCGGGCTTTCATCATAGGAACAAGCAGCGCTGCAGGCAAGTTCACTGGTCGGGCCAGCGTTCGCGTACTTCCAGCATGTGTGGCAGGCACTGTGGCAGCAGACTGACCAGTTGCGGGTCAAAGTGGCGGCCGCTTTCCTGCTGGATCAGTTCCAGTGCGGCGTCAACGGTCCAGGCTTTTTTATAGGGCCGTTCGCTGGTGAGGGCGTCAAATACGTCGGCCACGGCGACAATGCGTGCCGACAGCGGTATGGCTTCGCCGGCCAGGCCACGCGGGTAGCCGCTGCCGTCCCATTTTTCGTGGTGGCACAGGGCGATTTCGGCGGCCAGTTTCAGGACGCCGGATTCGTGCTGGCCAATGATTTCGGCACCCATGGCGGCGTGTTGCTGCATGATGGCCCATTCGTCGGCGTCCAGCTTGCCCGGCTTGAGCAGTACGGCGTCGGGTATGCCGATTTTGCCAACATCGTGCATCGGGGCGGCGTGCAGCAGTTCTTCGGCGGCGTCTTCACTATAGCCGGCAGCCCGTGCCAGGATCCGCGAAAAGTGGCTCATGCGCAGGATGTGCATGCCGGTTTCGTTGTCGCGGTATTCGGCAGCCTTACCAAGGCACTGGACGATTTGCAGGCGGCTGGCCCTGAGCTCGTCGACGCGCACCAGGGACAGGTGGTTGCGTACGCGGGCGCGGACAATCGCCGGGTTGAAGGGCTTGGTGATGTAATCGACGGCGCCCAGTTCCAGGCCATACTGCTCGTCGCTGCTGTCGCTCAGAGCGGTCACGAAGATGACGGGAATGCCGGACAGCGCGGGGGCTTGCTTGAGCGTGCGGCAAACGTCATGTCCGCTCATGTCGGGCATCATTACGTCGAGCAGGATCAGGTCGGGGCGTTCGCTTGCGGCCAGGTTGAGTGCGGTCTGGCCGTCGCGGGCAAACAGCAGGCGGTAGTCGTCCTGCAGTGTGTGGCGCAGCACCTTGAGGTTGGTGGCTTCGTCATCCACCAGCAGAAGCAGGGGGCGCTGTTGTTCGGCAGCTGTCATGGCAGCAGGTCTCCAGGTGGGGCGATGTCGGGTTCCAGGCTTTCCAGCAGGGCCAGCGCCTGGTCAAAGTCAAAGTTGTCTACTGCCGTGCCGAGCTTGCGGGCGGTTTCGATGTGCCGGGCAGGGCCGTTTTGCAGGGCAGCCAGTACGCTGGCCAGCAAGTCGTCATCCAGCTGGTGGCTGCGCAGGACTTCGCGCAGCGGTTCCAGGCAGTGTTGCAGGCCGGCATCAGGCACCGGCGCGGGCTGTGCGGGCTGTGCGGCTACTGCGTGGCCCGCTTCGCGGGCGCTGTCGGCCATTAACTGTTGCAACCGGGCCAGGCTGGCGTCCAGCCCGTCGCTGTTGTGTGTGCGCAGCTGTTGTTCCAGCTCGCCGGCCAGGCTGGCGGCAGCCCCGAGAGCCAGGTTGCCGGCGGCGCCACGAATGCCGTGCAGGCTGAAAATCAGTGGTTGCAGGTTGGAGCCGGGGCTGTAGTGCAGGGGATAGCGGCTTTGCCAGTCATCGAGAAACAGCTGGTTTCATGCTGCAACTGGTCTTTGCTGCCCCAGAGGGCGATGCCCTGTTTCCAGTCGATCAGCTGTGTTGTGCGGGTTTGCGTGGCAGCGGGCGGCGTGCTGGCATCCTGTCCGGTCACGCGGGCAATTTCGGCAAACAGGGCCGGTACGTCGAGGGGCTTGCTGGCAAAGCCGTTCATGCCGGCTTGTTGGGCGGCGTCGCGGTCGCCCTGCATGACGCTGGCGGTGAGGGCGATGACCGGTACCGGCGAGCTGATGCCCTGTTGCTGTTCCAGTTCGCGGATGCGCTGTACAGCCTGCAGGCCGTCGACCACCGGCATGTGTAGGTCGAGCAGCAGTACGTCAAAGCGTCCGGGTGCGTAGAGCTCCAGAACACGGGCGCCGTTTTCGGCCTGTTCGACCTGATGGCCGTTGTTCTCCAGTACCAGCCGTAGCAGGCGCAGGTTTTGCTCGACATCGTCGGCGATCAGGATGCGCAGGGGGGGGCAGGTCGATGCTGGCGGCAGGTTCGTCGCTTTGCGGGGCCTGGCCCTGCGGCAGGGGCAGGTACAGGCGGAACTCGCTGCCCAGCCCCGGCTCGCTGGATACCTCGATGCGCCCGTCCATGGCTTCGACCAGCTGGCGGGCAATGGTGGTGCCCAGGCCGGTGCCGCCAAAGCGGCGGCTGATGGAGGCGTCGGCCTGGGTGAAGGGCTCGAAAATGGTGGACACTTGTTCGGAGGTCATGCCGATGCCGGTGTCCTTGATGATGATTTCGACCTGTTCGTGTACATAACGCAGCGCCAGTTGTACCGCTCCCTGTTCGGTAAACTTGATGGCATTGCCGACCAGGTTGGTCAGTACCTGCACCAGGCGCAGCGTATCGCCGACAAAGTACTCGGGCATATCGTCGGCGTAGCGGGTCATAAACTCCAGGCCCTTGTTCTGCGCCTGGATGCGCAGGCTGGACTCGACCTGCATGACAACGGCACGCAGGGAAAAATCACTGTTTTCCAGTTGCAGGCGATGGTTTTCCAGCTTGGTGGTGTCGAGGATATCGTTGATCAGGCCGAGCAGGGTTCTGGATGACTGGCGGATGGTGGACAGGTGCCCGCGCTGGACGGGGTCGAGCTGTCCCTGCAGCATAATTTCGGTAAAGCCGATGATGGAGTTCATCGGTGTGCGGATTTCGTGGCTCATGTTGGCCAAGAACTGGCCCTTGGCCTGCGCAGCCTGTTCGGCACGCTTGGCGGCTTCGCGCAGCGACTGTTCCAGCTGTACCCGCTCGCTGATATCGGCAATCAGGCCGACAAACAGCGGTTCGCGGTTGTCCAGCTCGACCTTGCCAACGCTGAGGCGGATCGGAAATACCCTGCCATCCTTGTGGCGGGCCTTGGCCTCGCGGCCCTTGCCGATGATGCGGGTTTCTCCGGTGGTCTGGTAACGCTGCAGGTAGCCGTCGTGTTCGGAGTGGTAGGGCTCGGGCATCAGCATCTTGACGTTCTGGTTGAGCACTTCGCGTGCGTCATAGCCGAACAGCCGTTCGGCCGACAGGTTGAAGTCGCGGATGGTCCCCAGTCCGTCGATGGTGATGATGGCATCAACGGCGGTATCAACAATGGCCTGCATTCTGGACTGTGTGCTGTTGGCGCTGCGGTGCAGTTCGCGCATGCGCACCAGACCGTTCAGTGACGCCACGACGATGCCCAGGGTGAGTACGACCGAAGACAGCGCCAGCGCTAGATAGGAGTTGTTGACCCAGATGCCGTCACTCAATGCGCTGGCCTCTCCGTAAAAACGGATACCGTGCATGGCGATGTAGTGCATGCTGACGATGGCTAGACCCATGATGCTGCCGGCCAGATAATAGCGAAGCGTGGCGGACAGCCGGGTTTTGCGCAGGCCCAGGCGGATCCACAGGGCAAGTATGGCCAGCGCAACGGCGGCTACGATGGAAAGACCGAACAGCAGGGGATCGTGGTGCATGAGCAGGGGCGTTTCCAGCGCGGCCATGCCGACATAGTGCATAAGCCCGATACCGCCGCCGACCAGGGTACCGCTAACACCTATGGCATGGCTTTTGTTGCCCGAGCGGGACAGGTGCTGCAGGGCCAGCCAGGATGCCACCACTGCAGGAATCATCGAGGCCAGTGTAAGGCCGGTGTGGTAACTGACCGGCGCGGGCAGCTGGAAGGCCAGCATGCCGATAAAGTGCATGGCCCAGATGCCGATGCCAAGGGCGCAGGCTCCTGTAAGCAGTGCCACACGCTTGTGAATGCTGCTGGAGGCGGTATGTGCAACGTAGGATGTTTGCAGCGCCAGCAGGGACATGGCCACGGAGACCAGTATGGATAGCACCACCAGTCCGGGCTGGTGAAAGCCGTCAACCAGTGGCAGGCCGGAGGGAATTTCGGAAGTGATGTTCAGCATGGAGGTCATCGTTGTCGCGGGCGGAAAGTGCGTGCCGGCTGGTTGCTCCGTGCGGGCTGGCTGTGGGCCTTGATCCGGGCGGGGACTGGCGTCCGGACGAGCTGCCGGATGATATCACTTTGTTACAGAGTGTGTCGATTTGCCCGCCCCTTGCGGAGCGGGAGGCGGGTGGTGGTCAGGTTTTCAGCAGGGCCAGCTGCCTGTCCATCTGGTCCAGTTGTCCGGCAACGTTCTGGCTGCTCTGGGTGGCCTGTTGTGACAGGCCGGACAGGGTTTGCGCAGCATCGCTGATGACGGTGAGGTTGCGGGCAATTTCGTCGCTGACCGAGCTCTGCTCTTCGGCGGCGGTGGCCACCTGGGTGATGTTGTCGGCGACTTCGCGGATGCCGAGCACCGCTTCGTTGAGTGTGCCATGGGCCAGCTGGGTGCCCTGCATGGCGCTCAGGGCGCGTTCGTTGCCCTTGCCGATGATCTCGACAGCGCGGTCGACTTCGGTCTGCAGGGTGCTGATCATGGCGTTGATTTCTTCGGTCGAAGTCTGGGTGCGCGATGCCAGCGTGCGCACTTCGTCGGCCACTACGGCAAAGCCGCGACCCTGTTCGCCGGCACGGGCCGCCTCGATGGCTGCGTTCAGGGCCAGCAGGTTGGTTTGTTCGGCAATCCCGCGAATGACCACCAGGATATTGTTGATCTCGTCCGACCGCTGCGCTACTTCCTGAATCGATTCGCTGGCCGAACTCATGTCCTGGGTCAGCTCAAGCACCTGGTCTACCGCACCGGTCAGGGTGCTTTGCGATTCGGTCACCTGCTGGTGGATATCCTGGGTGCGTGCCGATACGCTGGAGGCGATGCCGGCAACTTCCTGCGCGGTGGCCGACATTTCCTGGGTGGCGGTTACTACATGGTCGATTTCGTTGTGCTGGCGGTCGATTTCGCTGGCCGTCTGGCGGCTGATGTCCAGATTGGCGGCCGATTCTTCGCGCACGCCGCTACTGCCGGCCTTAAGCTGGCTGATCATGGCGTGCAGGCTGTCGAGGAAATGGTTAAAGCCATTGCCCAGGCGAATCAGTTCTGCGTGGGTATCCAGGTTGAGGCGTTGTGACAGGTCGCCATCGCCGCTGGCCAGTTGTTCCACTTCTGCGTTGAGAATGTTGAGGGGGCGGATGATGGAGCGGATCAGCAGCGCCATCAAAGCCAGCACAGCAATGGCCAGCACCAGTGAAATGACCAGCTGGCGGGTCAGTACGCTGGAGTGTTGCTGGTCCAGGGTGGCCTGGAACTGGTGCAGGCCGGCCAGTGCCACCTGCAGGGGCAGCTCGACCACCAGCGACCAGCTGGTATTGGCGTCGGCAATGATGACGGGCACGGCAACAAAGGCAGTGTCCTGTTCGATCAGCTGGCCGCCGGTTTTGTGTAGCTGTTGCAGCGCTTCTCCGTTGCTGATGGACTCGCTAAACGGGCGCATCAGCTTCTGGGTGTAGTGACTGGAGGCTACGACCAGCCCCTTGCTGCTGAGCAGGGTGACTTTGGCCTGCCCCTGATAGAGGGACTGGCTCAATTTCTCGACAATGGTCTGGAACACCGGAAGGTTGATGTCGGCACCGGTCATGCCCAGAAAGCGGTTCTGGTGAATCAGTGGATAGACCATACTGGTCATTGGCACGGTTTCACCGTTCAGTTCGTAGCCATAAGGTTCTACGAGGCAGGGTTTGAGGGTGTCGCGCGGGCAGAGATACCACTCGGATTCGCGATTGCCGAATTCATCGAGTGTATCGCTGTATTTTTCGTCGGGGTCGTCGACTTCCTGCAGTTCCAGGCTGCCGTCGGCATGCCGTATCCAGTAGACTTCCAGTGAGCCGCGTACCGTGTTGTAAAGCTGGCTGGTGAACAGGTGTGCGCTGTCCTGGCCGTCGTAGGCGTTGGGCTCGAAAAACACATAACTGGCGCTGAGTTCGGGCGTGGACACCAGCGACCCCTTGATCAGCTGGCTGACCTGGGCGCGGGATAATGCCGTGTCGGGACTGGCTATGCTGGCGGCCAGGTTGCTGGCCATGCTGGCCGGCAGGCGAAAGGCCCGCTCTATATAGCCGCTCATATCCTCGGCCGATACGCCGGCTTCGGTGCGTAGCTGCAGTAGTGCGGATTCGGTAATGTTGTGGCGGCTATAGTCGGCAACATGGCGGGTTAGGCCGGAAATGCCGCTATAGCTGCTGATGACCAGACTCAGGCAGAGCAGGGTGATGGCTGCGAAGGTGGCAGTCAGCAGTTTGGTTTTGAGTGACAGGGACTTCATGGCAGAGCCTCTTTTGGCAATGCTGGCCGGTAATCTGCACAACTGGCAGCAACCGGACGGGCTTGCGGGTTTTATTGTTAGAGATGATAGCCTACCGCTATTGCAGTGATGGGGCAAAAAATTCTGCAATATCCTTGTTCCGGATACAGAAACCCCGGAACTGGCCCGGGGTTTCTAGTGTTTCTGGCTTATACGTTGAAGCGGAAGTGCATGACGTCGCCATCCTTGACGATGTAGTCCTTGCCTTCCAGCCGCCATTTGCCGGCTTCCTTGGCACCGGCTTCGCCGTTGTACTGGATGAAGTCGTCGTAGGCGACCACTTCGGCGCGGATAAAGCCTTTTTCAAAGTCGGTGTGAATGACGGCGGCGGCCTGCGGTGCGGTAGCACCGACGCGCACGGTCCAGGCGCGGACTTCTTTAACGCCGGCGGTGAAGTAGGTCTGCAGGTTGAGCAGCTCGTAACCGGCGCGGATCACGCGGTTCAGGCCCGGCTCTTCCAGACCCAGCTCCTCAAGGAACATGTCTTTTTCTTCACCGTCGTCCAGCTCGGCCAGTTCGGCCTCAATCTTGTTGCACACCGGCACCACCAGGGCGTTTTCGGCGGCGGCAATCTCGCGCACCACGTCCAGGTAAGGGTTGTTTTCGAAGCCGTCTTCGGCCACGTTGGCGATGTACATCACCGGCTTGGTGGTCAGGAAGTGAAAGCCCTTGACGATTTTCAGTTCCTCGGCGCTCCAGTCCTTGATGAGTGAACGGGCTGGCTTGGCGGCCTCAAAATGGGCCAGCAGCTTTTCCAGCAGCTCTTTTTGTGCAATGGCATCCTTGTCGCCGCCCTTGGCGG
>CAZVDA010000074.1:0-9614 GCA_964625365.1 uncultured Thiopseudomonas sp.
CCAGCAGCAGGAAGTTGCCGCCCTGTTTCAGGGTCAGCGCCAGGTGCAGGCGGCCACGCTCACCACCGGACAGATCCTTGACGAACTTTTGCTGGTCGGAGCCTTTAAAGTTGAAACGGCCAACATAGCTGCGCGATGGTACTTCGTAGTTGCCAATGCGGATAACATCGCTGCCGTCAGAGATCTGCTCCCACACGGTTTTCTTGCCGTCCAAGTTGTCGCGGTGCTGGTCAACGCTGGCTACCTGCACGGTTTCACCCAGCACGATTTCGCCGCTATCGGGCTGCTCCTGACCGGTAATCATGCGGAACAGGGTCGATTTACCGGCCCCGTTACCGCCGATAATGCCGACAATCGCTCCCTTGGGCACGCTGAAATTCAGGTTGTCGATCAGCACGCGGTCGCCGTAGCCCTTGCGTACACCGTTGACTTCCAGCACCTTGTCGCCCAGACGGGGACCTGCGGGAATGTAGATTTCGTTGGTTTCGCTGCGCTTCTGGAATTCCTGCGACTGCATTTCTTCAAAACGGGCCAGACGCGCCTTGGATTTGGTCTGGCGACCCTTGGCACCCTGACGCACCCACTCCAGCTCGGCCTTCATGGCCTTGTTGTGGCTGGCCTCCTGCTTGGCTTCGCGCTCGAGGCGATCGGCCTTGGCCTCCAGCCACTGGGAATAGTTGCCCTCAAACGGAATGCCCTGGCCACGGTCCAGCTCCAGAATCCAGCCGGCCACGTTGTCGAGGAAATAACGGTCGTGAGTAATGGCGACCACAGTGCCGGGGAAGTCGTGCAGGAAGCGCTCCAGCCAGGCGACCGAGTCGGCATCCAGGTGGTTGGTCGGCTCGTCCAGCAGCAGCATGTCCGGCGCAGACAGCAGCAGGCGGCACAGGGCGACACGGCGCTTTTCACCCCCGGACAGGTGCTCGATTTTCGCGTCCCAGTCGGGCAGGCGCAGCGCATCGGCGGCCACTTCCAGCTGGCGCTCCAGGTTGTGACCGTCGGCGGATTGCAAAATGGCTTCCAGCTTGGCCTGCTCGGTGGCTAGTGCGTCAAAGTCGGCATCCGGCTCGGCATAGGCGGCGTAGACTTCGTCCAGACGCGCCTGTGCATCCTTGATTTCCTGCACGGCTTCTTCAACGATTTCGCGCACGTTTTTGTTCGGATCGAGCTGCGGCTCCTGCGGCAGATAGCCGATCTTGATGCCGGGCATCGGGCGGGCTTCGCCGTTAAATTCTTTATCCACACCGGCCATGATGCGCAGCAGGGTCGATTTACCAGCGCCGTTGAGACCCAGCACGCCAATCTTGGCACCGGGGAAGAAAGACAGGGAAATATCCTTGAGGATTTCACGCTTGGGCGGAACCACCTTGCCCAAACGGTGCATCGTAAATACGTACTGAGACATTGTTTACCTGAAAAACAAAAACACGGGACAGCCTCCCGCCAGCAAAATTTGGCGGCATTTTAGCCGAAATTGACGGGTTTATACAGGAGCTATGACGGTCGCAGCGCCTTGCCAGGTAATGGTGACCATTGCTGTCTGTATTGCATTCTTGGCTTGCTTGAGCGCAAGTGGCGCTTGATCTGGATAGCATTGTGCAGCTAGCTCGGGTTGCGGATGGAGCTATTCAGCAATCTGAGGTCCTTGCCAAAGGACAATCTCAACTTGTTCATTTACCAGCATGCTTACGTGCTGTGTTGTGAGATGGTGATTCCGGTTTGTAACCCGTTACCCTAAAAACAATTAGCAGGCTTTATAATCAACAGGTTATAGCTGTATATATTTGCGTGATGCGTTTCACAAATCCAGAAGATTCACAAAACCTTTGTTTTGCGTTTGGGTAATATCCCTTTCCACAAGGATGTCACGGACAGTTTCTACGGAGGGGCGAAGCAACGGAAAGCATATAGGGAACAGGCTGCATGAAGTGGCCAGAAAGGAAGCAGACGGGTGATTTTGGCAACAAGATCATCCGTTTTTTTATGCCTGAATTCCGGCAGCCTATTTTGCTAAACTGCGCAAAATTTTCAGGCAGGAACAGGCATGGATACACAAAGGTTTGGCGGCATTGCCCGCCTGTACGGGCTGGACGGGTTGCAGCGTTTGCAGCAGGCCCATGTGGCAGTGATCGGCATTGGCGGGGTCGGCTCCTGGGCCGCCGAGGCACTGGCCCGCTCCGGCGTGGCAGAAATCACCCTGATCGACCTCGACGACATCTGTGTCACCAATACCAACCGGCAGGTGCACACGCTGGCTAGTACCGTTGGCCAGCTCAAGGTAGAAGCCATGGCCGAACGCCTGCAGGCCATCAATCCCGCATGCCGGGTGCATGCCGTGGCCGATTTCATTACCGAAGACAACCTGCCCGGGCTGCTGCATGAAGGGCTGGATCATGTGCTGGACTGTATCGACAGCCTGCGTCCCAAGGCGGCCCTGATAGCCTGGTGCAGGCGGCGTAAAATACCGCTGATTACCACCGGCGGTGCCGGCGGACAGATTGATCCGGCACAGGTGCAGGTGGCCGACCTTAACAAAACCTTTCATGATCCGCTGGCTGCCCGCGTTCGTTCGCTGCTTAAAAAGGAATACGGGTTTACCCGCACCCCGAAAAAGAATTTTGGCGTGCCCTGCGTATTCTCGTCCGAGCAACTGCGCTACCCGACGCCTGAAGGCCAGGTCTGCTTTGAAAAGGGCTTTGTTGGCGAGGGCGTCAAACTGGACTGTGCAGGTGGCTTTGGCGCAGCCATGACGGTAACCGCCACCTTTGGCCTGGTGGCGGCCAGCCGCGTGCTGGATGCGCTGGTGGCCGGCAAAGGCCGACCGGTACAAAAAAGTCAGTCAGAAGCGGAGTAGGCACGATAGTTGCATTAAGCCTTGCAGGGTGAGGCAGGAGTCAAAAAAGCGTCTGGATTCCTGCCCTGTAAACAAGAGGTCAAGGCCATGCAACTGTCGAATTCGCACATCGCTCAAGGCACCTATACCGACCTGAACCGGCTACATAAACTGAAAGTCGGCGCAGATCGGGATAGCGAAGCCAACCTGCGCCAGGTCGCGCAGGAGTTTGAGTCGCTATTCATCAGCGAAATGATGAAAGCCATGCGCTCGGCCAACGACGTACTGGCCGATGACCTGTTCAACAGCAACGAAAGCAAAACCTACCGCGACATGTATGACCAGCAGATGTCCGTCACCCTGTCGCAAGGCAAGGGCATGGGCATGGCCGACGTACTGGTGCGGCAGATGAGCAACGTGCAGCAGCCCAAACCCAAGCCCAACCCCTTCGGTGTCGAGCTGCAAAGCGGTGCGCCGGCCGACAAGGCTGATAAGGCCGACAAGCCTGTAGAAACTGCGCGTGTCGAAAAAGCCGACAAGCCTGAAAAATACGTACACGTAGCCGATACAACAGCCATCAGGTTCCGCCGCTTTACCGGCATCATGCCCGGCAAGCTGGCTAAAAAAGCCGCTGTAGAAGTGTCCGCAGCCGAAGCCGCAGCCGAAGCCGCTGCCAGGCCGGCCGTTGCGCAAAAGGCCAAACCGGCAGCGCAGCAACTGGCCGCAGTGCGCAGCTATGCTGAAGTTAAAAACAGCCTGCCGGCTGGCCAGGCGCGTCAGGGGCGCTTTGAGTCGCCCGAAGAATTTGTCAGTGTCATGCTGCCCATGGCGGAACAGGCTGCACAACGGCTGGGCGTGGATGCCAAATACCTGGTGGCCCAGGCTGCGCTGGAAACCGGCTGGGGAAAGCACATGCAAAAAGACGGCAGCGGTGTCTCGTCCCACAACCTGTTCGGCATCAAGTCCCACGGCTGGAAAGGCAAGTCGGGCATGTCCGCCACTACAGAGTTTATCAACGGCAAGGAAGTGCGTATCAACGACTCGTTTCGTCGTTACGACTCCTTTGCCCAGAGTTTCGACGATTTTGTGGACTTTTTGCAGCGTAACCCCCGCTACCAGAAAGCCCTGCAGTCAACCGCCAATCCCGACCAGTTTGTCCGTGAGTTGCAGCGCGCAGGGTATGCCACCGATCCAGACTATGCCGCCAAAATCAGCCGCATAGCCCGGACCATTGAACAACAACAGCCCGTGCTGATGGCACAGGGCCCAAGCATTAGCGAACGCAGTTGAGGTGAACCATGGCTGACTTACTGAATCTTGGCTTGTCCGGCCTGCATGCAGCCAAAGCCAACCTGTCCGTGGTAGGGCACAACATTGCCAACGTCAACACAACCGGCTACAGCCGCCAGCAAGCCATCCAGGCAACCAGTGGCGCACAGTTTACCGGCGGTGGCTACATGGGCAATGGCGCCTCTGTCACCGATGTTCGCCGTATTTATAGCGAGTTTCTGACTGCGCAGCTGCGTACCAGCACCTCGCATCACAGCGAAATCACCTCGTACAAAAGCCAGATCGACCAGCTTGACTCGCTGCTGGCCGGTACCACCACCGGTATTACCCCGGCGCTGAAATCGTTTTTTTCCGCGATGCAAACGGCCGCCGAAGACCCGGCCAACATGCCGGCACGCCAGTTGGTGATTGCTGAAAGCGAGGGCCTTGCCCGTCGCTTCAACAATATTTATGAAAACATCAACGCGCAAAACGAGTTCATGAACAAGCAGATGGTTGCCTTAGGCGACCAGATCAACCGCCTGGCAGCCGGTATTGCCGAAATCAACGACGCCATCCTGAAAAGTGGCTCCCGTGGCCATCTGCCCAACGACCTGCTCGACCAGCGCGACGAAGCCATCCGCGAGCTGTCCACCTTTGTCGGCATTCAGGTGGTGCCGCAGGACGACAACACCCTTAATATTTTCATTGGCAGCGGCCAGCCGCTGGTATTGGCCGGCCAGTCCAACCGCCTCGAAGTGGTGCCCGGCAAGGCCGACCCCACCAGCTACGACGTCAACTTCGTCAGCGGCCACACCTCCATGAACGTCAACACCATGCTGACCGGTGGCGAGCTGGGCGGCCTGCTGCGCTACCGCAATGAAGTCCTTGACCCCACCCTCAACGCCATGGGCCGCCTGTCGCTGGCTGTCGCTGACGAAATCAACCGCCAGCTGGGCCAGGGCCTGGATCTGAAAGGCAACGTGGGTGTTGACCTGTTCAACGACAAAAACGCCCCCAAGCTGATGGCGCTGCGGGTGCTGCCGATGGGTGACAACACAGCACCCATTACCGGCGGTAGTCTGGAAATTACCAATACCCAGCTGTTGACCACCAGCGACTACCGCATTGACTATGACGGTACCAAATACAGCGCCAGGCGACTGAGCGACGGTGCGGCGCTGGATATTTTCAACGTACCGGGCGGCGGCATGCGGTTTGAAGATACACAGGGCCGCGATCAGGGCTTTGTCCTGACACTCGACAATGCGCCACCCGCAGCGGGCGACTCCTTCGTCCTGCAGCCTACCCGCCGTGGTGCCAACGATATCTCCAGCGTGCTGGACCAGGCCGACCAGCTGGCCTTTGCCGCCCCGCTGCGCAGCGAAGCCGACCTGCAAAACAAGGGCACCGGTACTATTGGCCAGCCCTCTGTAGAAATGGTGCTCGACCCCGACAACCTGCCCATGGACAACTTCATCAGCGACGCGCTGAGCAAGGATCATCTGGCCGCACTGGGCGACATTAAACTGAACTACGACAGTGCAACTGGCGAGCTGGTCTTTGCCACCCCGCTGCCTGCCGGCGTAACCATTACCGATGTTCCGCAAGAAGGCCAGCCAGCCCCTGGCGCCATCGGCAGCCTGTCATTTACTCCGGGCCAGACCAATACCCTTGAATACGCCATCGAGGTGGACGTTGGCGGCGTTAAACAAAGCTATATCGTTAAGCAAACCCTGAGCGGCCGTCCCCAGGATGGCGACTCCTTCAGCGTCAGCTTCAACACCCACGGCGTATCCGACAACCGCAACGCCCTGAAACTGGCCGACCTGCAAAACCAGCAGGTGGTGGGCGTGGATGCCAATATCAAGGACATCGCCACCGGCATGAGCTTCACCGACGACTACGGTAAAAGCATTGAAAACGTCGGCACCCTGGCGGCTCAGGCGCGTCGCGACGAAGAATCCAGCAGCGCCGTCCTGAAAATGGCCACCGACAACCGTGACTCTCTGTCCGGCGTCAACCTGGACGAAGAAGCCGCCAACCTCATCAAGTTCGAGCAGTACTATAATGCTGCCGCACAGATGATCCAGGTTGCCCGCACCCTGTTTGATACCCTGATCAGCACGGTGCGATAATCTGGCATGAACATTGCTTTGTTACTGTCAGTAGAGGCATAGACAGATAACGCCGATGGCAGCCTTCCTGCTACCATCGGCAGCACCCGGCCCCGGGTTACAGGGTACAAGGAGCACATCATGCGCATTTCAAGCCAGCAAGCGTTCAACCTCGGTGTCAGCGGCATTCAGAAAAACTACTCCGAGATGATCCGCACTCAGCAACAGATCAGCACGGGCAACAGAATTTTGACGCCCGCCGACGATCCGGTTGCTTCCGTGCGCCTGATGCAACTGGAACAGCAGCAAAACATGCTCACCCAGTACAAGGACAACCTGGTCGCCGCCGAAAACAGCCTGGTGCAGGAAGAGTCCACCCTCGACGCCGTCAACACCATCATGCAGCGCATTCGCGTACTGGCCGAAGAAGCCGGTAACGGCGCGCTCAGCAAGGCCGACCGCCAGTCCATCGCCGCCGAACTGCGCGAGCGCGAAGACGAACTGCTGGGCCTGATGAACACCAAAAACGCCCGTGGCGAATACCTGTTTGCCGGCTTTCAGGGCAAAACCCAGCCCTTTGTGCGCCAGGCCGAAGGCACTTTTCAGTACATGGGCGACGAAGGCCAGCGCAAACTGCAAATCGCCAGCTCCATGGATGTGGCCATCAGCGACAACGGTAAAAGCATCTTTCAGAACATTACCAATGCCAGCCGGCTTAATGGTGAACTGACAGCCAACCCGCTGGGTTCCAGCCTGTCGTTTTCCGCTCCGCTGATCCAGGATGAAGTCGCTTTTGCTGGCGTACCGAACTATCCCAATAGCGAGTTCAGCATCACCTTTGATGCTGCGCCCAACCAGAAAAACTACACTGTTACCGAGGTTGGTAGCGGGACCGTTCTACAGACCGGCTCGCTGGATGACGACGATCGCCTGCACGACAGCCTGGTCTTTGGCGGCGTGATCGTGCATATCGACGGTGTACCGGAGGGTGGGGAAGAAATCCGCATCGGTCAGCCCGGTACGGTAGGTGCAGGCCCCAGCCGCGAAAAACAGGGTGTACTCGATACTGTCTATCAGCTACGCAAGGCGCTGGAAGACAACGAAGACACCCCCGAAGGCATGCGCGACACCCGCGATGCCGTAGCCAGCGCCATCACCAACATCGACCACGCCATGGTGTCCATCGACAGCACCCGGGGCAACATTGGTGCACGGCGCAACGTGATCGAAACCACGCTCACCGACAACGAAAACGTCACCCTGGTCAACCAGGAAGTACAGGCCGAACTGCGCGAAGTAGACTACCCCGAAGCCCTGTCCAAACTGGCCTTCCAGAGCATCATCCTCGAAGCCGCCCAGCAGAGCTACGTCAAAACCAGCCAGTTAAGCCTGTTTAACCGGATGTAACATTACAGGCCTGGGCGGCCGCCCTAACGGGTCTGGCGGACTCTGTTTAACCGCATTACAGGCTGAACATGACGGGAATAGTGCGACTGCAGTGTCATTCTTGAGCCAACCTCCGCTCGTCATTCTGCGTTTCGCATAGCGAAATCGCAGAATCCAGCAGCCGCCCTGGGGCCAGATAGCGCAGGAGTCAGAGCGTCACACGCGACAGCAGCCCGGCTCGGCCAAGCCGGGCCACTCCGCCCCAAACCACGGTGTCACGGGTCAGTGCGTACCCTGGCCAGGCATTTAGCGCCAGGACCGCAGGTACTGGCAGCGCAGCCTGCGCCGGGGTACGCACTGACCAAAACACCGAAAAACAAAAAACACCCAGAATAACCTGCTAAACTTCACTTGAAATTCCACGTAAAAAAGAGGCCAAAATGATCACCTACACCGCCAATGAACTGATTGCCTCATCGGAACTCTCGAAAAAATTTGGCAGCTACCTGTCACAAGTCCGCGAACAAACCGTCGACAAACTGGCAGTGCTACGCAACAACCGCATCGAAGCTGTACTTATCAGCAAAGAAAGCTACGAACAAATGGTCAGCGCCCTACAAGCCCACGAAGCCCGCCAAGTACTCGAATCTGTACAAGCTGGCCTGCAGGACGTTAAACAAGGCCGTACCCGCCCAATCGACAGCCTGTGGGATGAGCTGGATGATTGAATACACGGAAGGATTCCTGAAAGAAGCACGTCGCTTGCAGAAAAAATACCGGCTGCTAAAGCAGGACCTGAAACAAGCCGTGGCGGAAATTGCGGAGAAAAACGACCTGGGAACCCCGCTGGGCAACAACCTGTATAAAAAACGCATGCGCAACAGCTCTATCCGGACGGGAAAAAGCGGCAGTTTTCGTATCATTATTTTGCAACAAACACCGCAGGCGATCATTTTTCTGACCCTATATGCAAAGACAGAACTCAGCACCCTGACCGAGCAGCAGCTTGTGCAATTACTCAAAGATGAGTGGATTGCGCCCTAAACCCGGCGCAGCCGGGCCAAATCCTGCCCCAAACCCGGGGTACGCACTGACCAAGACATCGAAAACAAAAACCACCCAAAAATATCAAGCAGCCACTAAAGTTTCCCCGCTAACCAGCGATATATAGGTCAAGCCCGCCGGCCAGCAGCACCGCCAACGGGCAAGGCAAAAAAAGATTAAAGCTTTCTGTAGGCACACCGATACAGCAAGCACCCAGACATGGCAACGCTGCCAACCATGGCAACGTTGCACAGTAAGTAAGCGTCCAATGGAGGACAGAATCATGGCACTTTCAGTCAATACCAACACCCCCGCGCTGAACACCCAGCGTAACCTCAACGCTTCCAGCAACAACCTGGCCACCTCGCTGCAACGCCTGTCCACCGGCTCGCGCATCAACAGCGCCAAAGACGATGCCGCTGGTCTGCAAATCGCCAACCGCCTGAGCAGCCAGATTAACGGTCTGAACGTTGCCGTGAAAAACTCCAACGACGGTATT
This sequence comes from uncultured Thiopseudomonas sp., assembly GCA_964625365.1. Taxonomy (GTDB): domain Bacteria; phylum Pseudomonadota; class Gammaproteobacteria; order Pseudomonadales; family Pseudomonadaceae; genus Thiopseudomonas. The sequence continues at coordinate 9,149 of CAZVDA010000074.1, forward strand.
TCCATGGCACAAACCGCCGAAGGTGCGCTGGAACAATCCACCGCTATCCTGCAGCGTATGCGCGACCTGTCCCTGCAATCCGCTAACGGCTCTAACAGCTCTGAAGAGCGTAAAGCACTTAACTCTGAAGTAACCGAGCTGAAAAAAGAGCTTGACCGTATTTCCAACACCACCACCTTCGGTGGCCGCAAACTGCTGGACGGCAGCTATGGCACCACCACCTTCCAGGTGGGTTCTGCCGCTAACGAAACCATTTCGGTCAAGATTGACGAAATGAGTACCCAGGCTGAAGCCAAGTACTTTGAGTCAACAGTAACGGATGCAGCAACTGGTACGGCCACAGCCTCAGGTGCTTTGACCGTAAGTGTCCAAGTGAACGGTAAAACTTCGACCGTAAAGGCAGATGTCAAGGTCGGTGATACGACTAAGGACGTTAACCAGGCCATTGCTACTGCCATCAATGATC
>CAZVDA010000075.1:0-9611 GCA_964625365.1 uncultured Thiopseudomonas sp.
AGCGCATTTCTGCCACTCTGGATACGCTGGCGCTCTATGTGCCCAAGGTATTTGCTGCCGCCCTGGTGCTGGTGGCAGGTATTTTGCTGGCCCAGTTGCTCAACTCCGTGGTTTCAGGGGCGGCCGAGGGTGTCGGCATCGACTATGCTGCGGCGCTGGGCCGGCTGGCCCAGGGGCTGGTAATTATCATCAGCGTATCGGTAGCCATCGGTCAGCTTGAGATCAAGGCCGAGCTGCTCAACTACGTGATTGTTATTGTTCTGCTGAGTATTGGCGCAGCTGCAGCGCTGGCCATTGGCTTTGGCTGTCGCGACATTGCCGGGCAGATCATTGCCGGAGTCTATGTCCGCGAGCTGTACGAGCTGGGCCAGCAGGTGACGGTTGAAGGCGTGGAGGGCACCATCGAGGAAATGGGCACGGTCAAGACCATCATCCTTACCGCAGAAGGCGAGCTGGTGTATTTTGCCAACCGCATCCTGCTTGAGCGTCACGTCAAAAGCCGGTACGAGTGACGCCTGCATGCTTTTTTGTGTACAGCCCTGGCGGGCTGACCTGTCTTGAACAGCCTCAAGCGCATTCCCGCAGCCTATGATCCCTCTTTGCTCAGCGATGAGGAGCTGGTAGAGCGGGCGCGTAACGAGCTGTTTACCGTTACCCGCGCCTATGAAGAGCTGATGCGCCGCTATCAGGCCACCCTGTATAATGTGTGCGCCCGTTATCTGGGCAATGAGCGCGATGCCGATGACGTCAGCCAGGAAATCATGCTTAAGGTGTTGTACGGGCTCAAGAAGTTTGAAGGTAAATCGAAGTTCAAGACCTGGCTGTACAGCATTACCTACAACGAATGCATTACCCAGTATCGCAAGGAAAAGCGCAAAAAACGTCTGATCGACGCGCTGAGCCTGAACCCGGTCGAGGAAGCCAGCGAGGATGATGCACCGGAAATACCGCAGGACAACAGTCTTGACCGCTGGCTGCAGGACGTTAACCGCATTGACCGCGAGATCATCATTTTACGTTTTGTCGCTGATCTTGAGTTTCAGGACATCGCCAAAATTATGCACCTGGGCTTGAGCGCAACAAAAATGCGCTACAAAAGGGCAATGGACAAATTAAAACAGAACTATTCCGGCGAAAACCTGTTATAATCGCCAAGATTTTTTACCCACCTTCCTTTCTGATGAGGAAATATACATGAAACTGAAGAACACCCTGGGCTTTGCCGTAGCCGCCGTACTGGCCACCGGTTCCGTTAACGTATTTGCACAGGGCCAGGGCGCGGTTGAAGCAGAAGTCTTTGCCAAGCGCTACTTCACTGACAGCGTTCGTAAAATGGACAATGGCAACCTGTACGGTGGTTCTGTCAGCTACTTCCTGACCGAAGCTGTTTCCCTGGGCCTGTCTTACGGTGAGTACCACCGTCTGGATTCCAAGGACAAGGTTCTGAATGCTGGCACCAAGCGCAAAAAAATCAACGGCAGTCTGGCTACCCTGGACGCCACCTACCACTTCCGTAGCGCTAACGACGCCCTGCGTCCTTACCTGTCTGCCGGTCTGGGTCACCAGAGCCTGAGCAACATCGCCGGTGTCAGCAACGTTGACGGTAACGGTCGTGACCGCACCACCATGGCGCTGGTTGGCGCTGGTGCCAAATACTACTTCGGCGAGAACTTCTTCGTTCGTGCCGGTGTTGAAGGCATGCACGGTCTGGACAACCATCAGTCCGAGTGGATGGCCGGTCTGGGCCTGGGCCTGAACTTCGGTGGCGCAGCCAAGCCTGCTCCTGCCGTAGTGGTTGAAGAGCCTGCTCCAGTTGTTTACGAAGAGCCAGTACAGCCTGAAATCGTTCGTGTCGAGCTGGAAGTTCTGTTTGACTTCGACAAAGCCAACGTAAAAGACGGCAGCTATGCCGACATCCAGAATCTGGCCGAGTTCATGAAGCAGTATCCTCAGCTGACCACCACTGTTGAAGGTCACACTGACTCCGTAGGTCCTGATGCCTACAACCAGAAGCTGTCCGAGCGCCGTGCCAATGCCGTGCGTCAGGTGCTGGTTGACCAGTACGGTGTCGAGTCCGGCCGCGTAAGCTCTGTTGGTTACGGCGAGAGCCGTCCGATTGCCGACAACGCTACCGCCGAAGGCCGTGCGCTGAACCGTCGCGTAGAAGCAGCAGTAGAAGCCCAGATCAAGTAAGTTTGATCTAGCAGCAAAAAACCCGGCCTGGCCGGGTTTTTTGTGTGCGGATTTTATCGGTTGGACAGTGTTGCCTTATGGAGCAGGATTAGGTTTACCCACACAGATGGCACCGGGGTCGCTATGTCTGCTTCGGTGTGGTGGGTGGCCCGGCCTTTGCGGCATCGGGATAATAAAAACCCGCATATCAATGCGGGTTTTTATGTCAAACAGCAGCAGCGCGCCTGCGAAATAACGGCAGCGGCGTATCCCAGGCTGCCTGATACTGAACGCTGAACTCGTCCAGTGCCCGCAGGGCGTCCTGTGGATCACGGTCGCTGCGTACGACAAAGGCATCGAAACCGCAGCGTTTCATGGGCAGCAGCTGGTCGCGCAATACATCGCCCACGGCGCGGATTTCTCCGCGATAGCCATAGCGCTCGCGCAGCAGGCGGGCGTTGCTGAAGTTGCGGCCGTCGGTAAACACCGGAAAGTTCAGGGCAATCAGGGTAAAAGACGGCAAATCGGCGGCAATGTCTTCAACCAGTTCATGGCTGTCCAGCCAGATGCCCAGCGTACTCTGGCCGGCTAGCTCTGTGCCATGGGCCTGCCATAGCGCCAGTGGCACAATGGGGGCTGGGCAGTCCAGTGCATCCTGCAGACTGGCATCAGCGGGCAGCAGATGCCAGTGATCGTCCAGAACCTGGTTGTTCTTAATGATGCGAGGCATATACGCGCTCCTTGAACGGCTCCAGGCCGATACGCTGGTAGGTGTCGATAAAACGCTCTTCCGGGGTGCGATGGTCGATGTAGACATGGATCAGTGTGCTGATGACATCCGGCATGTCCTTCTGGGCAAAGGATGGCCCCAGAATCTTGCCCAGGCTGGCTTCACGGCCACTGTTGCCGCCCAGCGATACCTGATAAAACTCCTCGCCTTTCTTGTCCACACCCAGAATGCCGATATGGCCAATATGGTGATGGCCGCAGGCGTTCATGCAGCCGGAAATGTTCAGGTCCAGATCGCCAATGTCGAACAGGTAGTCCAGATCCTCAAAACGTTGCTGGATGGCTTCGGCCACCGGAATGGACTTGGCGTTGGCCAGTGCGCAGTAGTCGCCGCCGGGGCAGCAGATAATGTCGCTGAGCAGGCCGATATTGGGGGTGGCAAAGCCCAGTTCGCGGATTTCCAGCCACAGGTCAAGCAGCTTGCGCTGTTCGACATCGGCCAGCACGATATTCTGTTCGCGGGTGTTGCGTGCTTCGCCAAAACTGTAGCGCTCGGCCAGGTCGGCGACGGCATCCAGCTGGCTGGCGCTGATATCGCCGGGCGGCACGCCGGTCTTTTTCAGGGACAGGGTAACGGCCACATAACCGGCTTTTTTATGGGCGCTGGTGTTGCGTGCACGCCAGCGGGCAAAGCCCGGGTATTGCTGTTCCTGAGCGGCGAGCAGCGGGTCTTCGTTGGCCAGCTCAAGGTAGTCGGGATCGGTAAAGCAGCGGCTGACACGGGCGACTTCTTCTTCGGTCAGGGTGATGGGGCCGTCTTTCAGGTGCTGCCATTCTTCGTTTACTTTTTCTGCAAAGCCTTCGGCAGTCAGTGCCTTGACCAGAATCTTGATGCGCGCCTTGAACTTGTTGTCGCGGCGGCCAAAGCGGTTGTAGACCCGCAAGGTGGCTTCCAGATAGCTGAGCAGGTGCTGCCAGGGCACAAAGTCGTTGATGACGCTGCCCAGAATCGGCGTGCGGCCCAGACCGCCGCCGACCAGTACCTGAAAGCCCAGCTCGCCGGCTTCGTTGCGGCGGGCGTGTAGGCCGATGTCGTGCACTTCGGTGACAGCGCGGTCGGTCAGGCTGCCGTCGACGGCAATCTTGAACTTGCGTGGCAGGCGCAGGAACTCCGGGTGAAAAGTGGACCACTGGCGGATAATTTCGCACCAGGGACGCGGGTCCACGGTTTCATCGGGGGCTACACCGGCAAAGGCGTCGGTGGTGGTGTTGCGAATGCAGTTGCCGCTGGTTTGAATGGCGTGCATCTGTACGCTGGCCAGATCCTGCAGGATGTCGGGCACATTTTCCAGCGCCGGCCAGTTGAGCTGGACATTGGTGCGGGTGGTAATGTGGGCGTAATCCTTGTCATACTTGCGCGTGATCTGCGCCAGCATGCGCAGCTGGCGTGAGGCCATCAGGCCATAGGGCACGGCAATGCGCAGCATGGGTGCGTGGCGCTGTACGTACAGGCCGTTTTGCAGGCGCAACGGCAAAAATTCATCTTCGCTCAGTTCGCCGGCAAAGTAGCGCCGCGTCTGGTCGCGAAATTGGGCAACCCGTTCCTGGACGAGTTGTTGATCATAGGAGTCATACAGATACATAAGCTAATCCACGGGCTAACAGCTAAACGAGCGGCACAGTAACAAGCTTTTTATATTCCTTAAAGTAATTGTTTTTTATATGTTGATTCACTTTAAGGATAAGCGACCGTAGCAGGCCGCAGCACGACAGGGGAGTAAGCATGACGCAGATACAGGACAGCCCGGCAACCCATCCGCCGATTCAGGCGCAGCCGCGCAGGCCGGCAGCCAGACAACCGGCCATTGTGCTGTTGTCGCTGGGGCTGGTGCTGACACTGGCACTGATGGCAGTGCAGCACGTGCAGTACCAGTACCGGTTTGAGACCCTGCAGCATCAGCTGGTGGCCACCCAGGACAGTTTTGCCGGGCTCGGCGAGGAGTCCATGCAGCGTCTGCAGGCGCTGGACGAGCGTACCAATGACCTGACCCGCCTGCAGGGACGGGTACTGGGCTTTGCACACGAACTGGAGCGTCTGCAGCAACAGTTGCAGGCCCAGCGCGGCCAGCTGGAGACGCTGGGCGGCCTGCAACGCCAGCAGCAGGGCCAGGATCAACAGCTCAGCGGCCTGTCCGGGCGGCTGGATGCACAGGCTGAGGCCATTGAAAAAGGGTTGCTGGTGCTGGATACGGCCCGGCAGGCGCTCAGTGAACAGTTGCAGGACTACCGGCAGCAGGGAGAGGCTTTAGAACAACGTCAGCAGGCGGCGCTGGATACCCTGCAGCAGCAACAGCAAGCCGACAGGCGGCAACTGGATGAGCTGGCAGCTGCACTGGCGGGCAAGAATGCACAGGACGAGCGCCACCAGCAATTGCAGCAGTCAGTGCTCCAGCTGGCGCAGCAGGTGGCGGACGACCGCAGTCGCCAAGAGGAGCTTGGGCGCGAACTGGAAGCCTTCCGTTTGCAGGTTACCCGCGCCCAGGACCGCCTGCAGCAGCGGCTTGACGGGCTGGCCCGTTAAGACCTGTCAGATGGCATTGAGTACATAGGCGGTGGCCAGTGCCCCGCCCAGACAGACCAGCGCTCCGCCCAGACTTTGCCAGCGCAGCTTGCGCGCCAGCTCGTCCTCGCCATGGCTGGAGAGGATAAACGGCTGGTTTTCATCGGGTTTGCGCATGAAGTGTTGCGCAGGTGCGGTACTTTGCTGGCGCTGCTGAATGTGTGCCTGTTGCCAGGCCGCCTTGCGTACGGCCTGCCATTCGGCATCATCAAACTGGCCATCACCGTTGCGGTCAAAGAGCTTGAGCAGCGCGGGAAAATCCTGTTTCCAGTTGCGGATGATGGTGGCCTGCAGGTGTTCGGCGCTTTCGGTCTGGCCGCCGCCACGGGTATAAAAGTGGCCGATGGCATACAGCAGGTCGCCGGCGTGCAGCCGTTCCTCGGTGTAACGATAGCGTGTGCTGCCGAGAAGGGCGGCGCTGAGCCAGTGTTTGGGCTGGCTGTTGCGCGGGTGGCGCTGGTCGCCCTGCCAGACTTTGCGAAACACGGGAATCACTTTGGCGCCCTGCGGATCAATCAAACAGCGACCGGTGCTGTCGTCCAGGCATAGCGGGCTGCCGCTGGCCTGCTGCTCCAGAAGCTTCCAGCTGCGCTTGTTACCGTTGCGCTGGTATTGCTCGATACGGTAACTCCACCACAGGCAGGCGGTGCCGCTGAGCGGGGCGGTTTGCTGCGTGCCGTTGTCTGCCAGCGTGCCATACAGCTCGACATAGCCCTGTGCGGCCGAGCGAATTTTTGAGGTGGGGGTATCGAGTAAAAAGCGCGCCTGGCGCTGGCTGCTTACAAACCACCAGCCACCGGCCAGACAAAAGCCGCCGGTGAAACACAGGGTTACAGCCAGCCCCAGCCAGTCCATGGCTTAGCCAAACAGGTTGCGGAGATTGACGTCGGCGGTTTCCGCCTCGGAAAAACGCAGCAACTCGGCGGCCTTGAAGCCAAACCAGCGGGCAATCACAACGTCGGGAAACTGCTCGATACGCACGTTGTTGAGGTTGACCGCTTCGTTGTACAGCTCGCGGCGGTCGGCAATGGCGTTTTCCAGACTGGAAATACGCTGCTGCAGAAACTGGAAGTTTTCGTTGCTTTTCAGGTCGGGGTAATTCTCGGCCAGTGCAAACAGTTTGCCCAGACCTGCGCGCAGGCCGGTTTCTGCCTGGCCCAGTGCACTGATGTCATGGGCTTGCTGCGCCTGATGCACGGCGCTGCGTGCCTGGATGATCGACTCCAGGGTGGCTTTTTCGTACTGCATGTACTGCTTGCAGGTTTCTACCAGCTTGGGCAGCTCGTCGTGGCGCTGCTTGAGCAGCACGTCGATATTGGACCAGGCCTTGCTGACACCATGCTTGAGGCGTACCAGCGCGTTGTACAGACCCACCGCCCAGACGGCAAACAGGGCGGCAATGACCAGAATGGCAACCAGAATGAGGCTCATGGAGTGCTCCTTGTGAGAAATGTAGGGTACCGCCAGACCTTCAGGACCGCAGCGTCTGCAATGTTTGCATCAGCACACTGACCTTGTCCACCGACTCCTGGTATTCGGCCTGCCAGTCGGAGGCGAGGGTAATACCGCCGCCGCCCCAGCAGTGAATGTCGCCGTGCATGGCCAGCAGGGTGCGGATGCACACCGAGCTGTCGAAACGGCCACGGCTGTCCAGATAGAAAATGCTGCCGCAGTAAATTTCCCGCGAGCTGGCTTCCAGCTGGTCGATCATTTCCAGCACCGGCTGCTTGGGCGTGCCGCTGATGGAGGCGCCGGGAAAACAGTGTTGCAGCAGGTCGAGGGCATCGCTGCCGGAGTTGAGTGTGCCACGGATGCAGCTGACCAGATGGTGCACGTTGGGGTAGCTTTCCAGCGCGGCCAGTTGTGGGCAGTGCAGGTCGTGACAGAGCGGGGCCAGCTCGCCTTTTTGCAGCTCGACAATCATCAGGTTTTCATTGCGGTCCTTGTCGCTGGCTAGCAGTTCGGCGGCCAGGGCGCGGTCTTCGGCTTCGGTATGGCCACGGCGGCGGGTGCCCTTGATGGGGCGGGCTTCCACCTGTCCGTCACGGGCACCGATAAAACGCTCCGGTGACAGGCTGAGGATGGCGTTGTCGTTATCCAGACGGATAAAGGCGGCATAGGGCACAGGACACTGCTGGCGCAGCGCCTGATAGGCCGGCCACAGCCCGCCCTGATAGCGGCTGCTGAAACGCTGGGTGTAGTTGACCTGCTGGATTGCGCCACGCTCAATGGCATGCTGAATCTGTTCGATGGCCTGCCGGTAGTGCTCGCGGTTGCGCAGTGGCGCAAAGTCGGCCAGCAGGCTGAATGGCGGGCTGCTTTGGGTGGTTTCTGCATCTTCGGCAAACAGTTGTAATACCTGCTGTTGGCGCTCTGCTGTCATGGACGGATGACAAAACAGCCAGCTTTGTTGTTGCTGGTGATCGTTGATCAGCGCCCAGTCATACAGGCCGATGCCGGCGTCGGGCAGGCTGCGGGCATGGCGGTCGTTTTGATGACCGAAATGATAACCCAGATAGCCGAGCAGGCCGCCGGCAAAGGGCAATTCGTCGGGCAAAGCCTTAACTGCAGGTAGTTGCTGCAACAGTTGGCGTGCCCGCTGCAGAAAGTCTGCGCCGCTTTCGCCTGTTTGCGGGCTGATCTGTTGCAGGGGCCAGGCGCTGACGATATCAAAACGTGCCAGGCCATCCGGTTCTGGCTGGTTGCTGTCCAGCAGCACCGCGCCGGGTGCGTGCTGGATGCGGGTAAAACGCTGGCTGATGTCGGCTTGCCAAGGCAGGGAATACAGAGGGTTGCAGGGTTCGGTCATTATGGGTTCACAGCAAACCATTGTTGTACCAGCGCGACGCGTTCGGCGGGCGTTTCCTTGCGTTGGTCTTTTTGCAGCTGTTTAACGTGGGCTTCGATCTGGTGTGCGCGCGGCGTTAAACCGGCGTTGTTGGCAATCTGGATATTCAGGCCGGGGCGGGCATTGAGTTCCAGAATCAGCGGGCCTTTTTCCTGATCCAGCACCATGTCTACACCGATGTAGCCCAGCCCGCACAGCTCGTGACAGCTGGCGGCCAGCTCCATGAACTGTTGCCAGTAGGGTAGCTGCACGCCGGCCACCGGCTGGGTGGTATCCGGGTGCTTGCTGATCTTGTTGTTGAGCCAGGTGCCCTGCAGGGTGATGCCGGTAGCCAGATCCACACCAACGCCAATCGCGCCCTGGTGCAGGTTGGCTTTGCCGCCGGACTGTCGGGTGGGCAGGCGCAGCATGGCCATCACCGGATAACCCATCAGCACAATGATGCGGATATCGGGTACACCTTCGTAGCTGATGCTTTTGAAGATCGGGTCGGGGGAAACGCGGTATTCGATCAGGGCGCGGTCGCGGCCACCGCCCAGCGAGTACAGGCCGGTGAGAATGTTGGACACCTGGTATTCGATTTCGTCGTGGCTGATGATTTTGCCGGACACGGTTTTGTAGCGGCCCTCAAAGCGGTCGGCAATCACGATGATGCCGTCGCCGCCGGCACCCTGCGCCGGCTTGATAACAAAATCGTTGCGTCCGTCGAGGATCTTGTGCAGCTTGCCGATTTCGCGCTCGCTGCTGATGATGCCGTACATTTCGGGCACATTGATGCCCTCGGCCAGCGCCCGCTCCTTGGTGAGGATCTTGTCGTCCACCACCGGATACAGGCTGCGCTGGTTGTATTTGAGCACGTAGTCGGCATTGCGGCGGTTGATGCCCATGATGCCTTTGGCTTCCAGCTCTCGCCAGGTTTTGATCAGGCCGAACATGGGCTTAGTCCTTCAGGAATGCTTTGAAGCGGAACAGTTCGGTCAGCCGGTAGCCGCGGTAGCGACCCATGGCCAGCATGAAACCGACCATCACCAGCAGCATGCCGGGGAAGGTGAACACAAAGTAGTTCAGCTCCTGAATGCTCATCAGATAGTGCGCCAGCGCAGCGGCAAACAAGGTACCGACGGCTACTTTAAAGGCGGTGTTGCCGCCGCGCTCTTCCCAGGTAATGGATAGCCGCTCGATGGTCATGGTCAGGATCACCATCGGGAACAGCGAGATGGACAGGCCGCGCTCCAGCCCCAG
>CAZVDA010000076.1:0-2949 GCA_964625365.1 uncultured Thiopseudomonas sp.
TGCCCAAACATTCCGTACTGGCCCGCACCCGTGGCGGCGAATTCAGCCTGATGGTTCCCGGCCTGGAACAGGAAGAGGCCAGCCAGCTGGCCAGCCAGCAGCTGAAAAAACTGAGCAGCCTGCAGCACACCCTGCCGCAAGACTGTCCGATAGCCTTGCATATTGGTATTACTCCATTTGCCCGTGACAGTACGCCTGGCAACCTCTTTCACCAACTGGACCAGGCACTGAATCTGGCCCGCAGCAAAAACCCGAACTCTGCCTGGGCCTTCAGCGACAGTAATCAGCACAGTCCGGTATTCGAGGAACAGCGACGCCACTGGCACTCACTGCTGGATAGCTCTCTCAGCAACAAAAAGCTGCAGCTGTTCTTCCAGCCGGTAATCCATGCTGCCGACGGCAGCCTGTGGCACTACAAGATACTGGCCCGTCTGCCTGACCAGCATGGCGAATTGCTGCCCGCCGGCATCATACTGCCGTGGCTGGAGCGCTTTGGCTGGATGAAACGTCTGGACCTGGCCATGCTGAAGCAGGCATTCCGCCACCTGCACAAGCATCCGGTGCCGGTAGCGCTCAGCCTGTCGGGCCAGCTGCTGGATAACCCCGCCAGCCTGCAGAAGCTATACCGGTTGCTTGAACACAATCACAAACTGGCCAGACTGGTTACCTTCGAGCTGAGCGAAGACGAACTGCCAGCCCAGCCACAGCTGGAAGCACTGGCCCACCAACTTAACAACCTCGGTTATGGTGTTGCCCTGCAGCATTTCGGCGGCCGTTTCAGCATCATTGGCAACCTGGCCCATCTGGGCTTGCGCTACCTGAAAATTGACGGCAGCTACATCCGTGCGATCGACCACGAAGCCGACAAGAAACTGTTCATCGAAGCCATCCAGCGTGCGGCCAGCAGCATCGACCTGCCGTTGATAGCCGAACGGGTAGAAACACAGGGTGAACATGATGTGCTGAAAGACCTTTGTCTTGCCGGCATGCAGGGCCAGCTGTTTGGCGAGCCCGCACCCTGGAAATAATTGTCACAGGACAGAAACAACAAAGGCGCCAACCGGCGCCTTCATCATTCAATCAGTTGTCACTCAAAACAGCGGTATGTCTTCATCCTCACTGAACAGGCGCGCCTCGCCCAGGGCATCACGGGCCTTGCCACGGGCAATCAGCTTGGCCTGTGCTGCTGCGGGCAGATCGGTAATGCTGATCACTCCCCTGTCCATCAGGGTGTAGATCAGGTCTTCCAGCACCCGAATCATGTCCTGGTCCGACTCGCGTAAACGTGCCAGACCCAGCCATTGCTGTGCCTCGGAGCTGTCCATTGCCAGCTCTTCGGTCATGCCGTCAAACGGCTGCTTGCTTACCTGCAGCAGCGACCCGTCGGCTCCACGCTGAACATACAACATACAGATACCTTATAAAGGAAAAAGCCCGCCATCTGATGATAGCGGGCTTTGGTTTAGGTTAGGAGTTAGTCAACGACTACCAGTTTTCCATCATTAACGAGTGAGTTAATCAGACTTGTCTGATCCGTATAACTACCTACCAAATTCACCCCTTCCAGAGTGATAATCTGGTCTGGACCATTCGCTACCAGTCCTCCCGCGCTGGAAACATTGATCACAGTGTTGGCACCATCGTAGCTGATACTCAGGAACTGGGTCAGGTCATCACTTGCTGTTGCAGTCAGCAAATCAGCCAGATCCAGCTTGTCCTCACCATTTGGATCTCCATTGCCAAGGCCGAAGTCCTTGACGGTGTCATGTGCAGGACTCGAGACAGTTCCGGCATCACCATCTCCCCACTTGAAGATATCGTCACCGGCACCGCCGATCAGGATGTCATTACCCTCACCGCCGTTGATAACAAAGTCACCTCCCTCGTTTTCACCCAAGGTCAAGTGCAAGTTGCCCTCGATAGTATCACCATCAGCGTCAGTGCCAATTACAGGAACGTCCAGGTAAACCTCATCAACAGATACACCCTCACTTTCAGCCACTACCTTGCTAGGCACCTGAAGCCTGTAATCTCCGCCACCAGATTCAAACTGAATAGCATTGAATGCTATATCACTTTCGATGCTTAGCTCATGGTAATTATTTCCAACAGCCTTGCCTACTTCCACTTTCCAACCTTTGCCAGTCACATAGTCACTGGCCCCGAGCTCAATGTTTGTTCCATTAAAAGTAATTTTTATGACCTCGTTGCTCATTTGGTCGTATATCGACGTACCTGTAGAGGCAAATGGTACACCGTATCCAGCTATATCAGACCAAATCAGGTCTATATACATTGTGGCGCCCTGTGTTTGATCCACAGTGAAATCAACACTGGTCAACTGGCTACGCTCAGCGTCAGACGGGGTATCTGACTTATCGAAAAAGTCAAAGCGGAAAACTTCACCCGGGTCAATTGCTGTATTATCTACTCCCATGCCTGGGTTTGAACCATTCACCTGGTTCGTATTTCCCTGAGCATCTCTACCAGTTGCCTGTATTACAAGAGAATCACTTTCAAACAGCTTAGAAGAATCCGGATTGTTTCCAGCAAAGCTGAATTCTTCGAAATCTTCATATTCGGTTGTAACAGTTAATCCAAAATCCTTATGGACATTGGTCACTTCATAGCTCGTACCATTCCCATTTAAGGTTACTCTAAAGGCAACTACATCCCCTGCCATGGCAACAAGCGAACCATCCGACGCTACACTATAAGTAACGTTCTCACCGTTTAACTGCACTTGGTTATTATTAACATCCAAAACCGGCTTAGCAACACCATCATCCTTAAATACCAAACTACCAAAGCCATCAGCACCGGCTTCAAAAACTATGTCTCCTTTAAAGCCATCGCTGATACTGCCTTTCTCAATAGCAATTGCATGCGGCACATCATCGACAATATCAACCTGAACGGTCAGGCCGTTTGTAACAACGCTACCATCAG
>CAZVDA010000076.1:3049-9444 GCA_964625365.1 uncultured Thiopseudomonas sp.
GCGCAGTTTGCTTGTAGGTCGCATTGCCAGCCGCATCCACAATCACCTGACCATAGGTTCCGTCATAGATGCCAGTAGCCAAGGTGACGCCTACAGGCAATCCACTGACAGTCACTGCATGCGTCACATCATTAGCCGAATCAGTATCGGTATTAGATGCAACATCAATATCGTAAGAAGTGGTAGAGCCAGTGAGACCCGACAGAATATTTACAGTAACGGTTGCAGACTCCGCTATACCAGTATCACCAATCGCCGTGTAGGTGAAAGTGTCGGTGCCGGTAGCACCCGGATTAGCCGTGTAGTCCACGGTGCCATCTGCATTGATGACCACGCTGCCCTGGCTACCCTGGGTTACGCCCGTGACCTTGATGTTTGTACCTTCAAAGTCATCATTGGCCAGAACATCAATGTTCACTGTCTGACCTGGAGTCATGAAGGCACTGTCATCGAAGGCATCCTGCTCAGGCGTCACGTTTACACTGATCAGCTGTGGGGTTTCATTGCCCAGTGCATCCTTCACCATAATGGTGAAACTGTCAGTGCCATAGTAGTCCGCTTCCGGGGTGTAGACCCAGTTACCAGCAGCATCCACAGTAGCTGAACCATGGCTCGGCCCCGTGCTCAACGCATACGGCGTGGTCGCATCCAGACCATCCAGATCAGTAGCGGTAATGGAGCCATTGAGGGTGCCGGAGTCGTCAACCATTTGGCCGTTATTACCCACTACTACAATAGTGGTCGGGTTGGTGCCGATATTCACGGTCACTGTAGCAGTCTCGGGAATACCGGTATCACCAATCGCCGTGTAAGTGAAGGTGTCGGTACCGGTAGCTCCTGGATTAGCCGTGTAGTCCACGGTGCCATCTGCATTGATGACCACGCTGCCCTGGCTACCCTGGGTTACGCCCGTGACCTTGATGTTTGTACCTTCAAAGTCATCATTGGCCAGAACATCAATGTTCACTGTCTGGCCTGGAGTTGTGTCGGCAGTGTCATCAAAGGCATCCTGCTCAGGCATCACCACAACATTTACTGTAGTAGTAGTTTCTCCTCCACGGCCATCGTCAACAACAACCTCAAACGAAGTATTACCGTGCCAATCCGGATCAGGAGTAAATGTGTATTCTCCCGTATCAGGGTTCAGCTCAACCCTTCCATTAGTTGGCTGATCAACCAGCTCATAGCTCAGCGAGTCGTCATCCGGGTCGACAGCAAGAGTTTTGCCGTTGTAAACCTCATCCTCATTCATGACTACGTTGTAGCTGCCTGATTCCGGATCGAAGTCCTGTCCCGGGAACTCAGGCTCTTCTGGATCATTCGGATCAACAAAGCCGGGGGGCTGGTTCGGCTGTTCATCGTCAACAAAAATACGATCCTCACCAATATCCCTGATTTGAAAATCAGTACCAGATTCGATACCGGCAGTCGGATAGCCAATTTCCGGATCCAGCCGCATTGCGGTTTCGTCCAGCATGACAATGTTGCGGCCACCACCGGCCGGGCCGCCAGCAGTGCCAGCCGCACCCGGGCCGGCAGCGGTTGCTTCCAGCTCTACGGTGGGGTCAAGACCGGCAGCCAGAGCCTGTTCAAGACTTGCTGTACTCTCAGCATCGGCCGCCCAACCTCCGGCTTCGCCTTCAGGCTGCCAGTTGCTGTTTTCAGCTACGGTCAGGGTTTGCCCGCCTTCGAACTCCAGCACGGCTTCGCCACCGAAGGAGGTTATCAGCTGCTCGCCCTGCATCAGGCGCTCGCCCTCGAACACCTGGCGCTGCACGCCATCAGCAGAAACAATGAAGACCTGGCCGACAATGCTTTTAATAGTAGCGATGACATTGCTCATTTGAGTTCTCCTGTGGCGCCGACGGCGCTCTGACTATCCTGTCCTGTAAGTTAAGTTGTCCGGGGTATTTTTCCAGTGCCCTTAGCCTGATACGAGAACGGGTTAACAAAACCAGTGATTACAATTGACTCTTACCACCTCAAGATACAGACTCTCTAACGAAAGTACTAACAGAATGCAACTAAAATAGGACAAGCATCACAGTTTTACCAAAATGCCTTGCAATTCAGGCACAAACTGTCGAGAGCCGCCAATGAATGGCGTACCTTGTGTCAAAAAACAGGGGGTTAATACCATGCGATATCTTCTACTTCTTCCATTAGCCATGTCTGTGTCCATTGCCACACATGCGCAAACCCTTCCCGAAGCGATGCAATCGGCGCTTGACGTGCACCCTGAAGTGCAGTCAGCCGTGCACGGTCGCATGGCCGCCGAAGAGAACATGAATGCAGCACGTGGCGGCTACCTGCCGACCATCGACTTGCTGGCTGGCTATGGCCGCGAGCGTACCGACAGTGACTCCACTCGCAGCCGCGGTAACCTGAAAGGCAGGAACCACCACAAAGAAGGCCTGACCCGCGGCGAATCCCGCTTGCGTCTGCAACAGATGGTGTTTGACGGCTTTGCCACCCAGAGTGAAGTAGGCCGTCAGCGCGCCACTGTCAACGCCCGTGCTTACGAGCTGCTTGGCACTTCCGAGAGCACTGCCCTGCGTGTTGCCGAAGTCTATCTGGATGTGCTGCTGCGCCAGGAGCTGGTACGCCTGGCCGAAAACAACTTGCGCAGTCACGAGCGCATCTATGATCAGATCACCAAGCGCACCCGCAGCGGTGTCGGCCGTACCGCCGACCTCGACCAGGCTGAAGCACGCCTGGCCCAGGCCCGCAACAACCTGATCACCGAAGAAACCAACCTGTCCGATGCCAAGCTGAACTACTTCAGCCTGGTCGGCCAGCAGCCAGCCAGTCTGAGCATGCCGACTTCACGGGCTGTTCAGCTGCCAACCGACTTGCAGACCGCTCGCGAGAAAATGCTGCAGGGCAACCCCTACCTGAGCTCTGCCGAGGCTGATGTACAGGCTACCGAGCATCAGTACAAAACAGCCAAGTCCACTTTCTATCCGCACTTTGATGTGGAGCTGTCGCGCAGCGCCGACAACAACCTGGACGGTGTTCCGGCGCACAAGAACCAGTGGAGCGCCATGGTGAACATGCGCTACAACCTGTTTGCCGGTGGCAGCAACAAGGCTGATGTACGCTCCAAGGCTTACCAGATCAACCAGGCCATGGATGTTCGTGACAACGCCCTGCGGGTTCTGCATGAAGACATGGGCCTGGCCTGGAACGCGCTGGAAAACGCCAACCGCCAGCTGCCGATTGCCCAGCAGTATGTTGAGCATAGCTCCCGCGTACGTGAGTCTTACCAGAAGCAGTTCACGCTCGGCGAGCGTACCCTGCTTGACTTGCTGGATAGCGAAAACGAGCTGTTCGCAGCTTCCCGCCGTATGGAAGAGCTGCGCCATCACCGCCTGGCTACCGAGTACCGCATCCAGGCACTCACTGGCGAGCTGCTGCGCAACCAGGGCGTAACCGCGCCTCTGGCTTCCGTACCAATGGACGAAGTTAGCGTGAAAGCCAAGCTGCCCAGCTTGTGATTGCGCTGAACTAGCAACTTTGCAGGCGGCCATGGACAGGGTTCATGGCCGCCTGTTTAGTTTGTGCCATCAGTTTGTTATCGTTTGTCCGCTTTCATATTTCTTTGAGTAATTGCCTTGACCACGGACATCCCGCTTGCCTCCCGGGCAGCTGACCCGCATGACTACCTTGACGACCCGCTGCTGGATAGCCTGTTGTCACTGTGTACGCTGCACCAGCGTCCGGCCAGCCGTGCCACCCTGACCAGCGGCCTGCCCCTGCCCGGACATCGTCTGCCAGCCGAGCTGCTGCCCCGTGCTGCAGCCCGCGCCGGGTTGCAGGGCCGTCTGCTGCGCAGGTCGCTCGATCGCATACCCGCAATGTCCCTGCCGGTGATGCTGCTGATGCGGGACGGCCACAGTGTGATCCTGCTGGCTATCGAAGACGACGGTAGCGCCCGCATCATGCCCAGCGAAAGCGATGGCGGTGAGCAGCTGGTTCCCCTGGAGCAGCTGGCCAGGCAGTACAGTGGTCTGGCTTTCTTTGCCCAGCCCCGGCACAAGTACGATATTGACCATGGTGACCTGATTCCCCGGACCAAGTCCTGGTTTCGCGACACCCTGAAGCACTCACGCAAACTCTACGCCGACGCCATTGCCGCCAGCTTTATCATCAGCCTGATCGGCATGTGCATTCCGCTGTTTGTCATGAATGTCTACGACCGGGTGGTTCCCAACCAGGCGACAACGACACTATGGGTACTGGCCCTGGGTGTGGCCGGCGCCTTTATTTTCGACCTGGTGCTCAAGACGTTGCGTGGTTTGTGTCTTGACCTTGCCGGCAAGAAGACTGACCTGATCATTTCTGCCACCCTGTTCGAGCGCATTACCGGCATGTCGATGGCCAACCGCCCGGCCCGGGTCGGCAGCTTCGCGCAAAGCATTCACGACTTTCAGAGCCTGCGCGACTTTCTTTCCTCACTGACGCTGGCCAGCCTGATTGACCTGCCCTTCACCCTGCTCATTCTCGCCGTGATTGCCCTGATTGGCGGCAACATGGTATTGATCCCGCTGCTGGCCTTCCCGATTGCCGCCATCATTGGCTGGCTGCTGCAGCGTCCGCTGGCCGAGGTCATGGAGCGCACCATGGCGCTGTCGTCCGAGCGCCAATCAATCCTGATTGAAACCATCAACGGCCTGGATTCGGTCAAGACCAACAACGCCCAGGGTGAGCGACAGCATCTGTGGGAGCATGCCATCGGCACCCTGAGCCGGCTGGAGTTGCGCGCCCGTATGCTGTCCAGCCTGACCATGAACAGCACCATGTTCCTGCAGCAGATGGCTGGTGTCATGACCATCGTCTATGGTGTTTACAAGATCATTGATGGCGACCTCAGTATGGGCGGCCTGATTGCCTGCTATATGCTGGGCAGCCGTGCGCTGGCCCCGCTAACGCAGATTTCCGGTTTGCTGACCCGCTACCAGCACGCCCGGGTAACACTGGACTCGATCAATCAGATGATGGAGTTGCCGCAGGAGCGCCAGGAACAGGAAAAACCGCTCAAGCGTCACCAGCTGAAAGGCGCCATCGAGTTTCGCCAGGTCAACTTCACCTATCCCGGACAGGAACACCCGGCCTTGCGTGATGTCAGCCTGAGCATCCGTCCGGGTGAAAAGGTCGGCATCATCGGCCGCAGCGGCTCGGGCAAAAGCTCGCTGGCCAAGCTGATCATGGGTCTGAACCAGCCGGAATCAGGCAACCTGCTGATCGATGGCATGGATGTGCGCCAGCTCGATATCAACGACCTGCGCCAGCGCATCGGCTACGTGCCCCAGGACATCCAGCTGTTTGCCGGCAGCCTGCGTGAAAATCTGACCAGTGGTGCCCGTTTCGTCGAGGACGAGACCATCCTGCAGGCAGCCGAACGCGCCGGTGTGCACGAGTTTGCCCGGCTGCACCCGCAAGGTTACGAGCTGCAAGTGGGCGAGCGCGGCCTGCAGCTGTCCGGCGGCCAGCGTCAGAACGTGGCACTGGCCCGCGCCCTGTTGCTGGATCCGGCCATCCTGTTGCTGGATGAGCCGACCAGCGCCATGGATAACGCAACCGAAGAACGCATCAAGAAGAACCTGACCGAGGTCTGCGCCGACAAAACCCTGCTACTGGTTACCCATCGCGCCTCAATGCTGAGCCTGGTCAACCGCTTGGTGATTGTCGATCGTGGCCGCATCATTGCCGATGGTCCGAAAGAGTCTGTTCTCGAAGCTTTGAAGAAGGGGCATATCAGTGTCGGATAAGCCAGTACAACAGCAACCAGCTCCAGCCCCTGTGCCTGCACCTGCGCCTGTGCAGGGCAACTACAAGGATTCGAACGCGCTGCTGCCCGAAGTGCAGAAAGCACTGATCGAAGACAACCCGCTGGCGGTGCGCCTGACCATTTGGGGCGTGGTCGGCTTTGTCATTTTCTTTCTGGTCTGGGCGCATTATGCCGAAGTGGAAGAAGTGACCCGTGGCGACGGTAAAGCCATTCCTTCATCCCGCCTGCAAAAAATCCAGAACCTGGAAGGCGGTATTGTTGCCGAGATCTTTGTCCGCAACGGCCAGATCGTCGAGGCCGGCGCCCCGCTTATCCGTCTTGATGACACCCGCTTTTCGTCCAACGTCGGCGAAACCGAAGCGGACCGCACTGCCCTGCGCCTGAGCATCGAACGCCTGTCCGCCGAAGTGGCCGGTGAGGAGCTGGTACTGCCGGAAGACCTGGCCAGTAGCGACCCTGAGCGTGCCGAAAGTGAATACGCATTGTTCAAAAGCCGGCAAAAGCAGCTGGCTGACGAGGTTTCCGGTCTGGAAGAACAGCTGGTACAGCGCCGCCAGGAGCTGCGCGAGTTCGTTTCCAAACAGAAACAATACCGTAACAGCCT
>CAZVDA010000077.1:0-9396 GCA_964625365.1 uncultured Thiopseudomonas sp.
CACCAAAGCCAACACACAACCACACAACCACACAACCACACAACCAGCCCGCTAAAATCTCAAAAACCGGCAAACTGCAGATAGCTGCGGGTAATTTGCTCACCCCAGATAATGGCTATCCAGCCGGCAATAGCCAGATAGGGACCAAACGGCAGCGGCTGGGCCATGCCCTGGCGCTGCAGGCGCAGGATAATGACACCCAGCACAGCACCCACCACTGAAGACAGCAATATGGTCAGCGGCAGCACCTGCCAGCCACCCCAGGCACCGAGCATCGCCAGCAGCTTGAAATCACCGTAACCCATGCCTTCCTTGCCGGTTACCAGCTTGAACAGCCAGAACACCGACCACAGCGCCAGATACCCGAACACCGCGCCATAAACGGCATCTTCCAGACGGGTAAACAGGCCAAAGCTGTTGGCAATCAGGCCCAGCCACAACAGGGGCAGTACCAGAGTGTCCGGCAACAATTGATGGTCGGCATCAATCAGGCTCAGGGCCAGCAGGCCCCAGGTCAGCACCAGCAGTGCCAGACCCTGTGCAGTCGCACCCAGTTGCCAGGCCACCACAACCGCCAGCAGGCCGCTGCCCAGCTCCACCAGTGGGTAGCGCAGGCTGATACGGCCCCTGCAGCCGCTGCAGCGTCCGCCCAGCAGCAACCAGCTCAGGAGTGGAATATTTTGCCAGGCACGAATGCCGGCCGAGCAATGCGGGCAGCGCGAAGGCGGAAACAGCAAATTGAACGGCTTGAGCCCCTCGTCCACCGGCAACTCCAGCACCTCGCGGGCCTGGGCCTGCCAGTCGCGCTGCATCATCAGCGGCAGGCGGTACACCAGCACATTCAGGAAGCTGCCCACCAGCAGTCCCAACAATCCCGCCACCAGCACCACGGCCAGCGGGCTGGCCTGCAAAAACTCGATTGCCTCCATTAAACCACCGCACCCAGTTTGAAAATCGGCAGGTACATGGCAATGATCAGGCCACCCACCAGCACACCCAGTACCGCCATGATCAACGGCTCCATCAGGGCGGTCAGGCCGTCTACCGCGTTATCCACTTCGGCTTCATAGTGGGTGGCAACCTTGTCCAGCATTTCGTCCAGCGCACCGGATTCCTCGCCAATGGAAGTCATCTGCAGGGCCATGGCCGGAAAGGCGTTGGTGGCCCGCATGGCAATGTTGAGCTGGGTACCGCCGGTCACCTCGCTCTTGATGCTCATCACCGCATTCTTGAACACCACGTTGCCGGTAGCACCCGCCACCGAGTCCAGCGCATCCACCAGCGGCACACCCGCCGAGAAGGTGGTGGCCAGGGTACGGCCAAAACGCGCCACCGCCGAGTTATAGACGATATTGCCAATCACCGGCGCCCGCAGCATAAAGCGGTCAACCGAGTTGCGCAGCGACTCCGAGCGCTGCATCGCCGTCTTGAAGGCAAAGCCGATGGCAAAAATCGCACCCAGCACGATCAGGCCGTGCTCCTGCAGCGCCTCCGACAGGTTGATCACCATCTGGGTAAAGGCAGGCAGCTCGGCACCAAAGCCGGCAAACACTTCCTGGAACTGCGGCACTACCTTGATCAGCAGAATGGCCGATACAATCACCGCCACCACGATCACCGCAATCGGGTAGTTCATTGCCTTTTTGATCTTGGACTTCAGCGCCTCGGTTTTTTCCTTGTAGGTGGCAATCCGGTCCAGCAGGGTTTCCAGCGCACCCGACTGCTCGCCCGACTCGACCAGGTTGCAAAACAGGTCATCGAAATACTTCGGATGCTTGCGCAGGCTGCTGGCCAGGCTGTTACCGCCGCCCACGTCCGTCTTGATCGACTCAACCAGCCGGCTCATGTTCTGGTTCTGCAAGCCTTCCAGAATGATGTCGAATGACTGCAGCAGCGGCACCCCCGACTTCATCATGGTCGCCAGCTGGCGGGCAAAAATAGCAATGTCCATGGGCTTGATGGCCTTGCCGCCGCCGAACAGCTGAATGCCCTGCTTGCGCACCTTGGTCGGGTTAATGCCCTGCTTTCGCAACTGGGCCTTGATCAGCGACGGATCCTGCCCGGACATCTGGCCCTTGATCTTGGTCCCCTGCCGTGTGGTTCCTTCCCACAGAAAAATCGTTTCTTTGGGTGCCTGAGCTTTATTGACTGGTTTAGCCATGGTTTAGTCCTTGGTTACACGGTTAACTTCTGCCAGGCTGGTCACACCCTGGATTACTTTGAGCAGGCCGGAGGCACGCAGGTCGTTAAAGCCTTCTTCACGCATCTTCGCGCTGATCTCAATGGCGTTGCCGTCTTCCATGATGATGCGCTGCAGGGGCGGCGTGATCTTGGTCACCTCGTAGATGCCCACACGGCCCTTGTAGCCGTTGTTGCAGTTTTCACAGCCATTGGGGCCATACACCTTGAACGTACCGATTTGCTGCTCGGTAAAACCTTCCTTGAGCAGCACGTCCCTGGGCACATCCACTTCTTTTTTACACTTGCACAGACGCCGCGCCAGACGCTGGGCAATAATCAGGTTGACCGACGTGGCCAGGTTAAAGGCCGCCAGCCCCATGTTGCGCAGACGGGTCAGGGTTTCGGCACAGCTGTTGGTGTGCAGGGTGGACATTACCATGTGTCCGGTTTGCGCCGCCTTGACTGCAATCTCGGCGGTTTCCAGGTCACGGATCTCCCCGACCATGATCACGTCAGGGTCCTGACGCAGGAAGGCACGCAGCGCCTGGTTAAAGTCCATGCCCTGCTTCGGGTTGACGTTAACCTGGTTGATACCTTCCAGGTTGATCTCTACCGGATCCTCGGCAGTCGAAATGTTGCGCTCTACGGTATTGAGGATGTTCAGGCCGGTATACAGGGAAACCGTCTTGCCCGAACCGGTCGGGCCGGTTACCAGAATCATGCCCTGCGGATGCCCCAGCGCCTCAAGGTAAAGCTGCTTCTGTTCATCTTCATAACCCAGCGCATCAATACCCATCTGCGCACTGCTGGCATCCAGAATCCGCATAACGATTTTTTCGCCCCACAGCGTGGGCAGGGTGTTGACCCGGAAGTCGATGGACTTGGTTTTGGATACCTTGAGCTTGATCCGTCCATCCTGGGGCTTGCGTCGTTCGGAAATATCCAGCCCGGCCATTACCTTGAGGCGAGCGGAAATACGGTCACGCAGCTGGATGGGGGGACGGGAAACCTCATGCAGTACACCGTCGGTACGAAAACGGACACGGTAGGACTTTTCATAGGGCTCAAAGTGCAAGTCCGACGAGCCGCCCTTGATCGCATCCAGCAGCATCTTGTTGACAAAACGCACCACAGGCGCTTCTTCCGTGGCGTCAACCGCCACCGTGCCATCCGACTCGCCATCACCGGACTCGCTTTCCAGACCGTCCAGACCCATGTCATCCAGCCCGTCCATGGCTGATGCGGGCGAGTCGTACAGCTTGTCGATGGCCAGGCCCAGCTTGTCATCTTCAACCAGCAGGCCCTCGACATTCATCCCGCTACTGAACTGCACATCATTGACCGCCTGCTGGTTGGCCGGGTCCGACATGGCAATAAACAGCTTGTTGCCGCGTTTGAACAGCGGCAATACGCGATGCTGACGGGCCAGCTTTTCCGACACGGCATCCTTGGGAAATATCTCGGGGTTGATCGCGTTCAGGTCAAGAAAGGCAACGCCAAACTGGTCTGCCGCCAGTTCCATCAGGCGCTTGGCCGGTGCCAGCTTGTTTTGCACCAGCCAGGTAACCAGTGGAGTATTGTTGCGCCTGGCCTGCTCGACAGCCTCAACCGCCTTGGCTTCGGACAACAATTCGGCATCCACTGCAGCGCGTGACAAGCCGACCAGATTCACCTTTGTATTCATGCCCATATACTCATGTTTGTTCCATTATCAGCCAGCCCCTGACCTATACAGGGCAGCTTTATACCCTAACCGGGCCTTCATTACCAAAACCGGCGCACACTTTAACAAAGTTGCCCCTAACAATCTCCGGGCTTGCCGCACAGGCGGTTGCGCCCTGCTTTTTTCGCCTGATACATACGCTGGTCGGCCAGCTCCAGCAGAGCCGCCAGCGTTTCGCAATTATCCTGACAACGCTCGGCCAGCCCCATGCTGGCGGTTAATGGCCGGCCATCCGGCCGCTCGCCAAAACCGCCGGCCTGTACCCGTCGCAAAACCTCAACCGCTACATCATGCGACGTCATGGGCAGCAACAATACAAATTCTTCACCGCCCCAGCGCACCAGCACATCCTGTTCGCGCACAGCCTTTCTAACCATGCGCGCAAACTGGTTCAGCACCCGGTCGCCGGCATCGTGCCCATAGCTATCATTGATCGCCTTGAAGTGGTCCAGGTCCAGAAACACCAGCGACAGCGGCTCATTCTGGCGTAAAGCGCGCCGCCAGTGCACCTGCATGATTTCTTCGCCACTGCCCCGCGCATAGACTCCGGTCAGCGGGTCATGAATCACCTGTCTGACCAGCACCAGCATAAAGGCCAGCTGGCTCATACCCGCCAGCAGCACTACGCCGGCCAGCAACACCAGCAGCCAGGTGCCGCCCAGAAACGATGGCCAGTTCAGCGTAGACCAGCTTAAATAGCCGGCCAGCAACTGTGCTCCCAGCACCGACGCGGCCACCAGCACGCTTTCCAGCAACGTCAACGGAAAAATGGCCAGCACGGCCATCAACACAAAGGGCAAAAACGCATAGCCGGTCGCCACGGCCTGCGAGAAATCACTCAACTGGTAACTGGCCAGCACGCTATGCGAAGCAATATAAAACAGCGTAGGAATGGTAAACAGCCAGGCCATCACCCGGTAGGCATCACGCATGCGGTCGCGCGGCGGATGCCACAGCAGCACGGCAAAGCAGCCGCTGGCCAGCAGCCGCAGCCCGGCCAGGTAATACCAGAGCGGCGCATCAAACACCAGGAAGTCCACCACGCACCACAAAGGCGTGAGCACGGCAAACAAAAAGGCAAACAGCCGCACACGGTTGATGATCAGGCGCGCCCGCCGGCTGCTCAACAACAGGGAATGATCCCCCATCGTCAACAAGGCGCGCAGTTCGCGGCCTTCCAGCTCGGGGGGCAACAGTGCCTGCAGCCGCTGCCGGCTGCGTATCAGAAAACGGGTCATTAAAGGGGCTCGGTCAGGTAAAGCACTCAACCATCAGGGCGCCCATGGTACAGCACAGCCGTCCCGATAGAATACCGACCAACGTCAATACTCCGGCATCGTATCCTGCCCTGTTGCTATAACCACCTCGCCGGCATGGCTGCGCTGCGCAAAGCGCTGCTCAATAACCGTCTTGAGTGCCTGCCGCGCCGCACGCTCGCCATGCACCAGCCGCACCTGCCGTGGCCAGCCCTGCATGCCGGTTACAAAACGCACCAGCCCCGCCTGGTCGGCATGGGCCGAATAGCCGCCGACCTGATCCACACCGGCACGAATGGTCAAGCGCTTGCCGTTAATATCCACATAGCCGTTCTTTGGCCCGTACTGCAGAATTTTTTGCCCCAGCGTCCCGGCCGCCTGATACCCGACAAACAGCACGTTATGTCGCGCATCCTCCAGCATCTGCTCCAGGTAACGCACAATGCGCCCGCCCTCGCACATGCCGCCCCCGGCAATCACAATGGCCGGCCGCCCGGTGCGGGCCAGAAACGCCACCATCTGTTCATGGGCCGTATGGCTGTCGAGCGTCAGCAAATGGCCAAAGTCCAGCGGCTGGCGGCCCTGGCGCACGCGCTGCAAGGCTTCGCCGTCCCAGTAAGGCTGCAACTGCCGGTACGCCGCCGTAAACTGGCTGGCCAGCGGCGAATCGAGAATAATCGGCACATCCTCCCAGCGCGGCGGCCCTGCCGACGGCTGTGTACGGCCCAGCAACTGCAGCGCATCGTCAACACAGCTACGGCATCCCGCCTCGTGCAGAATAGCTTCCAGTTCGTAAAGGATTTCTTGCGTGCGGCCAATGCTGAAAGCAGGTATCAGCACAGTGCCCTGATCGCGCAGTGCTGCCTCGATCACCCGCTTCAGCCGTTGCCGGCGGCCCTGCCGGTTGTCGTGCAGGCGGTCGCCATAGGTGCTTTCCAGCACCAGCACATCGGCACGGTACGGCGGCTTCGGAGCCGCCAGAATGGGCGCATGGGGAGCGCCCAGATCCCCGGAAAACACCACTCGCAGCGCCTGCCGGCTACCCGCCGGACGGGCCAGCTCGAACTCTACATAGGCCGAGCCCAGAATGTGCCCCGCCCGCTGCAAACGCATGCGCAAGCCCGGTGCGCCCTTCAACGGCCACCACTGGTTATAGGGTACGGCAACAATACGCTTGCGCAGCAACGCCAGATAGCCGTCCACCAGCGCCGGCTCGCGGCTAACGCTGAGCTTGAAAGCATCTTCCAGCACGATCGGCAACAAACGGGCACTGGGCTCGCTACACAGGATGGGGCCGGCAAAGCCGGCATCCAGCAACCAGGGAATGCGCCCCACATGATCAATATGCACATGGGTAACAATCAGCGCCCTGACGGTACGAATATCAAAATCAATCGCCAGCCGCGCCTGACCGCCCCGCTCCAGATCGGTGGTTTCCGCACCCTGAAACAGGCCGCAATCCACCAGAAAGCTGGTAGAGGCATCAATAAACAACTGATGGCAGGAACCGGTTACTCCGGCAACTGCTCCGTGATGAACAATCCGTGGCCACTCGCCGCCCGTCATGGACAACCCTCCCTGTGTATCTGTGCCATGCTGCTGCCACCCGTGCAGCCCGTCCATGGCCCGTTATCGACACCTGCTAGCGTTTACAGGCATCCAGGTTTTTAAACATTTTCTGGAACAGGTGCTGGCAGGCATCAATCTCGTCATCACTGATCCCGTCGAACACTTCATTGCGCAGGTCGCGGGCCAGTTCGGCAATTTCCACCGCAATCTGCCGTGCGTCCTCGGTCAGCAACACCCGCTTGATGCGCCGGTCAATCCCGCATGGCTCGCGCTCCACCATCTTCATGGCTTCCAGCGCATCCAGCGTACGCGCCAGCGTCGGGCTTTCAATACCGATCCAGTCTGCCAGCTCGCGCTGGGTGGGCGGCTCGCCGGTATTGCGGATCAGGTGCAACAGCACCAGCCAGCGCGCCTGTGACAACCCCGTATTGACCAGTCGCCGGTCAAGCTCGGCCCGCCACGCGCGGGACAAGTGGGCCAGCTCCATGGCAAAACGATGTTTTTCGTACATAAAAATCCTGGCTATCCATCTTATTGTTTGCCATCGAGTATACCCACATCTGCATAAAGCAAAGCACGCCCTTGGTCTAATGTCGAATTTTCGCCAACACGCACCTGTGCGCAATGCGCCACCAAACTTACGTCTGCGAACTCCATCACAAAACGCCACAGCGCTTAACCGCTGGTCCGCGCCAGATGACCGGTCATCTTTATGCCGGCGACTTTACTACTGCCCTTTGCCAGTATCAGCGTCAGAAAACCCTCAGGAGAACACCATGAGCAGTCCAACCCGCGTGCGCGGCTTCACCCTGGTCGAGCTGATGATCATCGTCGCTTTATTGGCCATTGTTGCCAGCATTGCCGCGCCCAATTTCATCCAGCTGATCCGCAACAATCAGGTACAGGCCCAGACCGATGAAATCGCCACCTTTCTGCAGTACGCACGCTCCCAGGCAGTGTCCCGGCGTATGCCCTACACCATTGACCTCGACAACTGGACAGTCCACCCAGGCAACGACACCACTAGCGACGCCGAACGTCAGCTAGACATCAACCCCGACAAGGCCAACCCGGTACACAACCAGGGCAACAACGCAACCCTGGGCTTTACCGGCCAGGGTCTGGCCAAAGCCAGCGGAACATTCAAGGTTGTCATTTGCCACGGTACTGACAAGGCCAACGGCTACCTGCTTGAGGTGCGTCCCAGCGGCCTGCTCAAGCGTTACCAGCGCGGTAAAAAAGACGACACCAATCCCCTAACCAGCTGCACCAGCTTCTGAGGTGTGACATGAAAAGAAAAAACCAGGGATTCAGCCTGCTCGAAGTCCTGATCACCGTCATAGTGACCACAGTCGGCATCCTCAGCATGGTGGTATTGCAAACCAAAGCCATCCAGTACACCCAGGAAGCCGTCAACCGTGATGACGCCGCCAGTCTGGCTAACGACCTGATTGAAATCATGCGGGCGCACAAGGACGAATTTTATGAAGAAAAAAACCGCCCGCCTGCCAGCTACAGCTACAACAAAATCAAGGCCAGCAGCGACCTGTATAGCTCATCCGGCGCTATACAGGCAACGGCGCAAAGCTGTCCGGATAGCCAGCCACAAACCCTGATGGAACATGCCGGCTGCTGGATGCGCAAAGTTGAAAACCGCCTGCCCAAAAGCACCGACTCCAGCGTCCGTGGCAAGTTTGTACTATGTCCCTCATTTGCGCTTGATGGCGACAGCAAGCCGGTATGCGCCAGCAGCTATGAAGGCTCCACCATCCTTGTCCAGCTGGCCTGGGAAGTGCGTGACAACGCCTGCGATGCCACCAAAGATGCCAACGAGCCCTCCATCTGTACCTACACCACCAGGGTGGAACTATGAACATGCACAACCAGAAAGGCCTGTCACTGGTCGAGCTAATGGTCGCGCTGGCTGTCAGCAGCTTCCTGATCCTCGGCATCACCCAGGTCTATATCAACAACAAGCGCAATTATGTGTTCCAGCAAAGCCAGGCTGCCAACCTCGACAGCAGCCGCTTTGCGGTACTGCTGCTGGACGAGCTCCTCAGCAAGGCCGGTTACCGTCGCGCCCCCGACCAGAGCATGGAAAGCGCTTTTCCCAAAGAGTCCAGGCTTGATATATGCGATACCTTTGAAGAAGGCGCGGTATTTTCAAAACTCAAAAATGCCGCCACCACCGGGTTCTGCATGCGTTACCAGCCAGCCATCAACGGGGAAGACCTCTGTGACGGACAAGCCACCACACTGACCAAAGAATCCACCTTCTTTTACCCCACTGTTGACGAAACCATCTATCTGGCCATCCAGTACACGCCCCACGCCAGCGAGCAGGGCGGCAGCATCCGCTGCATATCCAACAAGGGCGGCAACTCCGAGCTGCTGGACGGCATTGCCGACATGCAGGTGGAGTTTGGCAGCGGCTTTGAAAATGAAAAACGCCTAAAAACCAATGCCTACAAAAACGCCGCCAGCTGGTCAGATAGCGACGGCATTGTGCGCGCCGTGCGCTACTCCGTGCTCACCGCCAGCCGCCCCAACCAGCGCGACGGTGACTCGGTCGCTTTTGACCAGTGGATCAGCAAAACCGCCTCCGCCACCTCCAAAACCCGCCTGCAAGCGCGTGACAGACGTCACCTCTACCAGGCCGCCGTCGGC